>NZ_JBZYWI010000089.1:0-12520 GCF_058932755.1 Quadrisphaera sp. DVD1 | reverse complement strand
ACAGGCGCGGGCTTTCCGCGCCGCGACGCCGGCGGGAGGCCGCCGATCCGCCGGTGAGCAGGACCGCAGCCGCGCTGGCTCCTGCGCCCGCGGGGCCGGTCAGGCGCTGCAGCCACGTGCCGGCTCCGGGCACGTGGAGGACCGCGCGCCCGATCACGTCGTCGGCCGGGGGGCGCATCGGGTCGACGGACTCGTTGTTGTCGCCCTGCAGCACGTACCCGGCGGCGTCGCCGTCGACGATCCGGTGCAGGACCACCAGGCCGGCCTCGGTGCCGCGGTAGGCCGCGACGTCCCCGACGCGGTAGGGCGGGAGCTGCGCCACCACCACCAGGTCGCCCTGCGTGTAGGTCGGCTCCATGCTCACGCCGTGCGTGGTCACCAGCGCCACCCGACCCGTGAGCAGCACCACCGCCGCCGCCACCACCACGAGGGCGGTGACGGCGGCGAGGGCCGCTGCGGGTCGGGTCACGGGCTTACTGCGAGGACGCGACGGTGATCGCGAGGTCGTCGACGCCGGTGTAGCCGCCGTCGAGGTCGGGGTCGCCACCGGTGAGGTCGACCGTGCAGACCGAGACCGAGTCCGGCAGGGCCGCGGTGACCGCGGTGCAGGTGAACAGGTCCTGGTCGGACCCGGTGACGGCCGCGGTGACGGCCTTGTCCACGGCCTCGGCGCCGGTGAACTGGAGGGTGATCGTGTCCACGGTCCGCTTCGCGTCGTCCACGAAGTGGTACTGGATGTTGTCCAGCGTGGCGCCGGTGACCGCCTGGGTCACGGTGCCGCCGACGAACTGCGCCTGGCTGGCCCGGCCGGTCGTCGTGACACCGGTGCCGGTGAAGGCCGAGCCGGCCGCGGCGACCACGCCGGCGGCGGCGAGGGCGGAGACGATCTTGGTCGTGGTGCGCATGGGGAGCTCCCTGGGCTGCGGCCCTCGTGGACCGGTTCGCTCGGGATGTCGACACCGCGCGCCGCCACCTGGGGCCGGACGGGCGCCGCACCACCCGTCCGGCCCAACCGCGCCGCGGCGGCTCAGCCGGCGCCGCTGCTCGCGCCGGGCTCCTCCAGGTCGAGCGCGGCCCCGATCAGCGCGAGGTGGCTCAGGCCCTGCGGCAGGTTGCCCAGGAACGCGCCGTCCGCGGGGTCGATCATCTCGGCGAGGACGCCGACGTCGTTGGCCAGCGGCACCAGCTCGGCCATGAGGGCGCGGGCCTCGTCGGTGCGCCCGACCAGGTGCAGCGCCGAGACGGTCCAGAACGAGCACGCCAGGAACGCGCCCTCCTCCTCCTGCGCCCCGCTGTAGCGGTGCATGAGGGGGCCGCTGCTCAGCTCGGCCCGCAGCGCGTCGATCGTCGCCGACATCCGCTCCCCCGTGTCGAACCCGCTGCCGGCGTGCAGCAGCACCGAGGCGTCGAGGTCGTCACTGCCGGGGAACCACACGTAGCTGCGGCGCTGCTCGGACCAGCAGTGCTCCTCCACCCACGCGCGGATCCGCTCCGCCTCGCGGGCCCACCGGGTGGGGTCGCCGGGGATCTGCCCCGCCTCGGCCAGGTGCACGGCGCAGCGCAGCGCCTGCCAGCAGCCGAGCTTGGAGGAGGTGTAGTGCTCCTCGCGCTCCAGCTCCCACATGCCCGCGTCGCGGCGGCGCCACACGTCGCAGGCCAGGTCCGCCATCTCGGCGAGCAGGTGGCCGGTGTCGGTGTTGAGCACGTGGCCGTTGTCCACGTACAGGCGGACGGTGTCGAAGAGGTCGCCGAACACCCCCAGCTGCAGCTGCCTCGCCGCGCCGTTGCCGGTGGCCACCGGGCCGATCCCGCGCCAGCCCGGCGCCTCGGGCAGCTGGTGGGGCTGGGGCAGCTCGCCGTCGAGGCGGTAGAAGACCTGCATCTGCCGGCCCTGCCGGTCGATGGTGCGCAGCAGCCAGCTGGTGGCCGCGTGGGTCTCCTCGCGCAGGCCGAACCGGAACAGCGCCTTCAGCGTGTACGCCGCGTCGCGCACCCAGGCGAAGCGGTAGTCCCAGTTCTTGCCCCCCTGCAGGCTCTCGGGCAGCGAGGTCGTGGCCGCGGCGGCCACCGAGCCGCTCGGCCCGTGGATGAGCATCTTGAGCACCAGCGCGCTGCGCTGCACGGCCTCGGCCCACTGCCCGCCGTCGGCGGAGAACTGCGCCGACCACCGCTCCCAGTCCGCGACGGTGCGGTCCAGGCCGGCGTCGACGTCCTCGGGCGCGGAGAGGTGCAGCGGCTCGCCGGAGGAGGCGACCACCCCGACGAGGTGCCGGGAGCCCGGCGCCGTGGTGAGGGTGCCGCGCACGGCCCGGTCCGTCTCCTCGACCTGCCCCTCCCCCAGCAGGCGCACCGCCATCGTCACCCCGTCGACGCGCAGCACCGTGCCGTGCACGGTCTCCCGCGCCCAGGGCGACGCGCCGTTGAGGCAGGTGCCCGGCGCCACGGCCCAGCGCACCTCGACCCGGCCCTCCACCCCCTCCACGCGCCGGGCGAGCTCCGCCCACGGCAGGCGCCCGGAGACCCCGGTGTTCAGCGCGTCGGTGACGCGGACCACGCCGGAGGCGGTGGTGTGGGTGGTCTCCAGCACGTTCGTGCCGGGCAGGTAGCGGCGCACCGTCGTGAACGGCTCCACCGGGGCGAGCTCCAGGCGCCCGCCGTTCGTCGCGTCGAGGACGCCGGCGAAGGGCGGGTCGGAGTCGAGGTCCGGGATCGGCCACCAGTCGACGGAGCCGTCGAGGGCGACCAGCGCGACCGTGCGGGTGTCGCCGATCGGGGCGTAGGAGCGCAGGTCGGCGTACCCGTCGACGCGCGGGGACGTCCGCGAGGGCGGCCGCGGCGGTGCGGACGTCGTGGGGTCGAGCTCGGGCGCGGCCATGCGGTCTCCTGGGGTGGGCGGCGCCCCCCATCCTGCGCAGCCCCCGCGACCTGCGCAGGATGGGGGCGTGGATCTCGACCTGACCGGACGCACCGCCTTCGTCAGCGGCTCCAGCCAGGGCATCGGGCGCGCGATCGCCGTGGGGCTCGCGCGCGCCGGCGCCTCGACCGTCCTCAACGGGCGCGACGCCGCCCGGCTGGAGCAGGTGCTGGGCGAGCTGCGGCGCGAGGTGCCGGGCGCCGACCTGCGGGCCGTCGCGGCCGACGTCGCCACCGCGGAGGGCGCCGACCGGGTGCTGGAGGCCGTGCCGCGGGTCGACGTGCTCGTCAACAACCTGGGGATCTTCGGCCCGCGCCCGGTGCTCGAGGTCGACGACGAGGAGTGGCGGCGCTACTTCGAGGTCAACGTGCTGTCCGGGGTGCGCCTGGCCCGTCAGCACCTGCCCGGGATGGTCGAGCGCGGCTGGGGGCGGGTGCTCTTCCTCGCCAGCGACTCCGCGGTGGTCGTGCCGGCCGAGATGGTGCACTACGGCGTCACGAAGACGGCGCTGCTGGCCGTCTCCCGCGGGTACGCGAAGGCGGTGGCCGGCACGGGCGTCACGGTGAACACCGTCGTCGCCGGCCCCACCCGCACCGAGGGGGTCGAGGACTTCGTGGGCCAGCTCGTCGGCACCGACCTGCCGTGGGAGCAGGCGGAGGAGCGGTTCATGGCCGAGCACCGGCCGAACTCGCTGCTCCAGCGACTCATCCGCCCCGAGGAGATCGCGAACATGGTCGTCTACCTGGCCTCCGACCAGGCCTCGGCGACCACCGGCGGGGCCCTGCGGGTCGACGGCGGCTACGTCGACGCCATCCTCCCCTGACGCCTCCGCCGCAGGTGGCGACGGGAATTGAGTCGGGTCGACTCACGTTGAACACCTCGATGGCGCCGCACCGGTGCCAGCAGCACCACCGCACGAGGAGACCGACCATGAGCACGCTCGTCATCCGCCGCCCGGCGCGGCCCTCCGCCGCCCGCCGCGACCTGTTCTCCCCCTTCGCCCTCGCCCCGCTCGCGCTGGCGGTCCCCGCGGCTCCGGCCGTGGCCCTCGAGCGCGACGGCGAGGACGGCGTCCTCACCGTCGAGGCCCCGGGCCTCGACGCCGCGCGCGACCTGTCGGTCGAGGTCACCGGCAGCGCGCTGACCGTCGCCGGCACCCGCCGCTCCACGAGCGGCCCGGTCCGGCGCGAGACCCGCTTCTCCCGCACCGTCGCGCTGCCCGAGGGCGTCGGCGCGGACGCCGTGACCGCCTCCTACGAGGCCGGCGTCCTGCGGGTGCGCGTGGCGGGGATGTTCCCCGCGCCCGTGCAGCCGGAGACCGTCCGCGTCGCCATCACCAGCGACGTCCCGGCCGTCGAGGCCTCCCAGCCGGCGGAGGCCGCGGAGGCCGCTGAGGTCGAGGCGCCCCAGGCCGACCGGGCCTGAGCACCTCCGCTGCGGCGCCCGGTCCCCCGACCGGGCGCCGCAGCGCCGTCAGCGGGTCGGGATCCCGAAGTACCCGTCCGGCGCCCCGGGCACCGGGGTGAAGCCGAGGCGGGCGTAGAAGCCGCGGGCCCGCGCGTTGCGCGGGTCCACCCCCACGTGCAGCGCGGCGGCGCCGCGGGCCGCCACCAGGGCGAGGAGGGCCCGCACCAGCTCGGCGCCGTGGCCCTGGCCCTGGTGGTCGGGCAGCAGGTCGACGTGCAGGTGGGCAGGGTGGCCCTCCAGCCCGGGGACGAGCATCTGTTCAGGCTCGTGGCCGCGCACGACGAGGTGCTCGGTCGGCGTCCGGGGCGGGCCTGCCGGGGCGGGGTGGCGCTGCGCGAAGCCCGGCAGCCAGTCCCGGCGCCAGGCCCGGACGAAGCCGGCCGTGTCGGCGGTGCCGAGCACGTAGCCCACGGCGCGCTCGCCGTCGTCGAGCACCAGGGCGAGGTCCGGCTCGAGCGCCAGGTACGGCCCCGCGTACACGTCGGGCAGCAGGTCGTCGTCGGGGTGCTGGCCGGTCGCGTCCTCGCCGGCGTCCCCGGTGCGCACGCAGATGTCGTAGACGGCGTCGCGGTCGCCGTCGCGGTAGGGGCGCAGGGTCGCTCGGGGGAGGCGCACGCCCCGCACCGTACGACGGGGAGGATGGGCGCGTGGACGGGCAGCGGCTGACCGGGGCGGACGTCGCGTGCTGGGTGCTCAAGACGAGCGCTCCGCCGGCGGCGGTCGCGGCGGGCTGGCAGCCCGGGACCACCGCCCAGGTGGGCCGCTGCGTGCGGCGCTCCTACCGGCTGGGCCTGATGGCCCCGGGCCAGCGCTGCCTGCTCTGGCTCAGCGGGCGCCGGGACCCCGGCGTCCACGCCGTGGGGGTGCTGGCCGGCCCACCGGACGACGCCCTCACCGTCGAGGTCGCCCTGCACCGCCTCGTCGACCCCGTGCCGCGCGCGCACCTGCTCGCCACGCCGTTCGCGAGCGCCGAGGTGGTGCGGATGCCGGCGGGCAGCAACCCCTCCTGGCTCTCCGCGGCGCAGCTGCGACCGGTGCTCGACCACCTGGACGCCGACGAGCTGCTCGCGGCCGGGTGGGCCTGAGCCCCCTCATGCCCCGGCCAGCCGGCGCAGCGCGAGCAGGCCGGCCGGGCTGCCGCGCCAGTGCCGCTCCAGCGCCTGCGGTCCCGCGGCCCGCACCACCGAGCGCAGGACGAGGACGACGACCACGGCGTCGTCGACCTGGCCGAGCACCGGGATGACGTCGGGCACCAGGTCGAAGGGCATCGCCAGGTAGGCCAGGAGCAGGACCAGGCGCACCCGCACCCCGCGCGGCAGGTCGTGGTCGCCGGCCAGGCGGCGCAGCAGGCCGACCACCTGCGGCAGGAGGCGCAGCGCCTCGGCCAGGCGGACGTCGTCCGGGCGCCGCCACCAGAGGACGGCGAGCAGCGCGAGCCAGGCGAGCAGCAGGCCCCCGGCCGCGCCGGCCAGCAGCGGCCAGGCCCGGCCCGCGGCGTCAACCACCGCTCACCCGGGGGGGTCAGCGGGCCAGGTCGGCGGCGAAGCGCTCCAGCCACTCGCGGGCGACGAGGGCCGCCACCAGCTGCTCGGAGGCGCTCGGCACCCCCAGCGCCTCGCGCACCCGCTGGGCCTCGGCCTCGTCGAGGGCCGGCTCCTCGGCCGGGCCGTCGAGCTCCTCGCCCGCGCGCACCTGGTCGGCCACGGCGGCGGCCGCCTCGTGCGCCAGCGCGGGGTCTGCGGTGCCGTGGGCCCGCAGCACCTGGATCATCTGCAGGCGCGCGGCGTCCTCGGTGCCCCCGCTCTCCGCCGTGGCCACGGCCACGGAGGCGAGCCCGCGCACGACCGCGGTGCGGCCCCGGTCGACCACCGGCGCTCAGGCCCGCTGGTCGACGACGGAGCCAGCAGCGGGGCCGGCAGCGGGGCCGGTGGCGGGGCGGGTGACGGAGCCGGTCGCCGAGCCGCTCACGTCGATGTCGACGCGCTCGGAGCGCAGGTCCGCGCTCACCACCTGCTCGCCGCGGACCTTCTCGGTGATGATCCGCACGCGCTCGACCGGCACCACCTCCACGCCGACCACGGGGCGCTCCTCGTGCAGGACGATCTCCAGCACGGCGTCGGGCGACAGCGGGTCGCGCAGCAGCTCGTCGCCGGGCAGCACGTCCAGGGTGCCGGCGGGGTCGTCGATCGGCGTCCGCTCGACCTCGAGGACCTCGCGGCGCACCTGCACCTCGACCCGCTGCACGACGGTCTCGGTCACCACCCGCCGGCGGACGACGACGCGCTGGTAGGGACGGCGCGCGGACTCCACGCGCAGCTGCTCCTCGGAGCGGACCACCTCGAGGCGGTCGGAGACGGTGCGGTCGGCGTCGATCTGGTCCACCGGGGCCCTCCTCGGGCGGGAGTCGTGCACCTTGGTACGGGCGCCCAGCATCCCAGAGCGGGGCCCGGTCCGCCGCTGGGAGCAGCGGCGGACCGGCGCTCAGCTGGGGTCGCCGCCCTCGTCGCCGAGCGCCTCGACGGCCCGCGCCTCGCTGTCGCGGTTGCGGCCCGCGGCGGAGACGATGACCTCCACCGCCTCGTCGACGTCGTCGGTGAGGGTGATCAGGTCGAGGTCGGTGGCAGAGATCGCGCCCTTGTCGAGGACCGTGCTGCGCAGCCAGTCCAGGAGCCCGCCCCAGTACGCGGTGCCGACGAGCACGAGCGGGAAGCGCGTGACCTTGCGGGTCTGCACGAGGGTCAGCGCCTCGAAGAGCTCGTCGAAGGTGCCGAAGCCGCCGGGCAGCACGATGAAGCCGTCGGCGTACTTGACGAACATCGTCTTGCGGGCGAAGAAGTAGCGGAAGTGGACGCCGAGGTCCACCCACTCGTTCATGCCCTGCTCGAAGGGCAGCTCGATCCCCAGGCCGACGGAGACGCCGCCGGCCTCGCTGGCGCCGCGGTTCGCCGCCTCCATGGCGCCCGGGCCGCCGCCGGTGATGACGGCGTAGCCGGCGCGGGCCAGCGCCGCACCGACGGCGACGCCCTGCGCGTACTCCGGGGCGTCGACGGACGTGCGCGCGGAGCCGAAGACGCTCACCGCGGGCCCCAGCTCGGCGAGGGCGCCGAAGCCCTCGACGAACTCGCTCTGGATGCGCAGCACCCGCCAGGGGTCCTCGTGCAGCCAGCTCGCCTGGCTCCGCCCGTCGAGCAGGTGCTGGTCGGTGGTGGCCTGCGGCACCATCTCGCGCCGGAAGGTCACCGGGCCCTGGTGGTAGCGCTCGTCCTCGCGACGGGTCATCGCACCTCCCGGTTCACGGCATCTCCACGGTCTCGGCTCGGGCGAGCTCGGCGATGGCGGCGTCGAGGTAGCCGTCCAGGGGCACGGCCCGGAAGGCCAGCAGGTCGGCGACCAGCAGCGGGGCGTGCTGGGCCACCTCGAGGGCGGTGATCTCCCGCGGCTCGTCCTCCTCGCCGCCGTGCACGCCGAGGGCGCCCACGAGCAGCACGACGAGGACGCCGGGGTCGACCTCGGGGAACCACGGGGCCGCCGAGCGCACGCAGCCGTCGAGCACGGTGGCGACGTCGTCGCCGCTCAGGCCGTCGAGGTGCGTCTCCTCGAGCAGCATCCGCACGACGTCGCCGAGGAGCACCTGCACGCGGGCCGGGTCCTGCGCGGCCAGCTGCGCGACGGCGTCGTCGAAGACCTCGCGGTGCTCGGCGCGGGCGGCGGCCACGGCGTCCACCACCGCCACCGCGATCGCGCGCACCGGGGCCGGGGCCTGGCGCCAGGAGGTGACCACCACGCCTCCCTCCCTCACGCCGCGACCGGTTCGAGCACGAACACGGGGATCTCGCGCTCGGTCTTCGCCTGGTAGTCGGCGTAGTCGGGGTAGGCCGCCACGGCGCGCTCCCACCACTGCGCCTTCTCCTCGCCGGTGACCTCGCGCGCCGTCATGTCCTGGCGGTGCGGGCCGTCCTGGAGCTCCACGTGGGGGTCCGCCAGGACGTTGTAGTACCAGACCGGGTGCTTGGGGGCGCCGCCGAGCGAGGCGACGACCGCGTAGCGGCCCTCGTGCTCGACCCGCATGAGCGGCGTCTTGCGCAGCCCGCCCGACTTCGCGCCCACGGTGGTGAGGATGACCACGGGCATCCCGCGCAGCGTGGTCCCCTCGGTCCCGCCGGAGCTCTCGTAGAGCTCGACCTGGTCGCGCACCCACTGCTCGGGGCTCGGCTGGTACTCACCGCTCAGAGGCATGGGCCCAGTCAACACCGCCGGGCCGACTGCGCGCTGCACCGGCCCGCTGCTCACCCCCTCGCCACCGGCAGCTCGAGCTCGACGTCGACGACGAGCGGGCGGTGGTCGGACAGGGCCAGCGCGGGCGCTCGGGCGGGGCCGGTGGCGCGCAGGCCGCCCCGGGCGAGGACGTGGTCGAGCTGGCGCTCCGGCGACTCGACCGGGAAGGTCGGGGCGCTGGCGAGCGGGCGCATCCGGGTCAGCCGCGCGGGACGCTCGCCCGCGAGGTTGAGGTCGCCCATGACCACCACCGGGCCCGGCACGGGCGCGGTGGCGCGCACCAGGCGGCGCAGCTGCACGACGTTCCACCCGGGCACGAACGACAGGTGCGTCACGGCCACGGTGACCCGGCCGGCGGGGGCCTCGACGTCGGCGACCACCGCCACCCGCGGCTCGTCGGTGACCAGGACCGGCCGCCGGCGCCCGGGGAACCACACCGGCACCCTCCCCCGCAGCTCCGGGAGCCGCACGACCTGCCAGGAGGCGACCGGGTAGCGCGACAGCAGCGCGATGCCGTAGGCCGCCGTGCCGGGCTGCTCCTGCCCGGTCGCCGCCATCCACGTCGCCCCGGGGGTGCCCGACAGCGCGGCGACGAACCGGTGCGCGACCGCGCCCATCGCCTCGGCCGCCACGGCGGTCAGGTCCGCGCCGCCCGAGCGCGGCTGGTCGCGGTCGACCTCCTGCAGCCCGAGCACGTCCGCGTCGAGGGAGGCGACGGCGTCGCGGAAGCGGGGGACGTCGACCCGCCCGTCGGCGGGCGAGCGGCCGTGGAGGATGTTGAAGGTCGCCAGGCGCATGAGCCGAGTGTTGGGTACAACGCTGGTGTGTCCACTCCAGACGCCTCCCCGCAGGACGAGCTCCGCGAGGCGCTCAAGCTGACCGCCGTCGGCCTCAAGCGCGCGGAGGTGCCGTTCGCGCTGTGCGGCGGGTACGCCGCCTGGGCGCGCGGGGCCCCGGAGCCGAGCCACGACGCCGACTTCCTCGTCGCCGCCGAGGACGCCGACCGCGCGGCCGAGGCGCTGAGCGGCGCCGGGCTGTGGGTGGAGCGCCCCCCGGAGGACTGGCTGTTCAAGGTGCGCGCCGCCGAGGGCGCGGAGTCCTTCGTCGACGTGCTGTGGCGCCTGTGCGACGCCCCGGTGGAGCAGGACCTCCTCGACCGCTCCGACACGATGCCCGTGCTGTCGGTGATCATGCCGGTGCTCAACGCCACCGACGTGGTCGCCGGCAAGCTCTCCGCCCTCACCGAGCACTACTGCGACTTCGGCCGCCTGCTGCCGGTGGCCCGGGCGCTGCGCGAGCAGGTCGACTGGGACGCCGTCCGCACCCGGACGGCGTCCAACGACTTCGCAGCGGCGTTCCTCGTGCTGCTCGAGCGGCTCGGCGTCGTCGAGCCCGCAGACGCCTCCGCGGCCTGACTCCCCTGCCGCCTCCTCCTCCTCCTCCGAGCGCGGGGCGTTCCTGTGCCCGTCTGGTGGGCACAGGGACGCCTCACGCTCGCCAGGAGCGGGTGTGATCCCACCCAGTCGCGCGTGGTGCGCTGACCGGGGACGCGCAGCCGCGCGGAACTGCTCGGTCGGCACCGCTCGGCGTCCCCGGTCGACGGCCGTGCACCGCTCGGCGCCGGTCGTCCACAGGGCGGCGGACGCCGGCCCCGCGGCACCTCCCGCGCGGCCATGCTGGGGCGATGGCGCTGCGGCACACCACCACCGACTCCCCGATCGGCCCGCTGACCCTCGTCGTCGACGACGCCGGCGCCCTGGCGGGCCTGTACCTGCCCGACCACGTGCCGGCGCCGACGCCGGCGCGCCTGGGCGAGCGGGCCGAGGACGACGACCCGGCGCTGGCCCGGGCCGCGGCGGCGGTGCGTGCCTACCTCGACGGGAGCGCCCCGTCGGTCGACGTGCCGCTGGCGGCGCCCGGCGGCACCGCCTTCCAGCAGCGCGTGTGGCAGCAGGTGGCGGCGATCCCCCGCGGCGAGACGCGCACCTACGGCGAGATCGCCGCCGCGGTCGGCCACCCGGGCGCCGGACGGGCCGTCGGCGCGGCGATCGGGCGCAACCCGCAGTGCCTGGCCGTGCCGTGCCACCGGGTGCTCGGGCGCGCCGGTGCGGTCACCGGCTACGCCGGCGGGGTCGAGCGCAAGCGCTGGCTGCTCGCGATGGAGGGGGTCGAGGCCGCCAGCGATGAGTCCGCCGCGCCGCGGCGGTCTGCACGGGCGGCGGGGACGAGCCCCGCCCGACCGACCCGGAGGAGACCCGCCGTGGCTGCTGCTGCGTTCCCCAAGATCTTCGTCAACCTGCCCGTGGCCGACCTCGAGGCCTCCAAGGGCTTCTTCAGCGCCCTGGGCTTCACGATCAACCCGCAGTTCACCGACGAGAACGCCGCGTGCGTCGTCTTCAGCGACACCATCTACGCGATGCTGCTGACCAAGCCCTTCTTCGAGGGCTTCACCGGCACGACGACGCTCGACGCGCACGAGGGGGTGGCGTCGATCCTGGCCCTGGGCCTGGAGAGCCGCGAGGCCGTCGACGCGCTGGCCGACAAGGCGGTGGCCGCGGGCGCGAAGCCCACCAAGGACCCCGAGGACCAGGGCTTCATGTACGGGCGCAGCTTCGCCGACCTCGACGGCCACCGGTGGGAGGCGTTCTGGATGGACCCGGCCGCCGCCGAGGGCAGCGCCCCGGCCTGAGGCCGGGGCGCTGCGGCCTCGAGGTGCTGCCGGTCAGGACGCCGGCGGCACCCGGGGCGCGGGCTCGAGGTGCACGGCCTTGAGCGCCGTGAGCTCGCCCAGCAGGTCGGGCCCGTAGCCGCGGCCGCTGCCGCTGCCGCGGCGCGGGTCGGCCGAGCCGCCGGGGGCCCCGCCCCAGACGGCGTTGACCTTGACGGTGCCGACCTCGAGCGACTCCGCGGCGGTCATCGCGTGCGCCATGTCCGGGGTCAGCACCGTGGCCGCCAGGCCGTAGGCGCCCGAGCCTGCCAGCTGCAGGCCCTGCTCGAAGGAGTCGACGACGGTCACCGCGGCGACCGGCCCGAAGGTCTCCTCGGTCATCACCGCCATCTCCTCGGTGCACCCGACGAGGACGGTGGGCGGGAACCAGCTGCCGGGCCGGTCCAGGCGCGCGCCCCCGGCCACGGCGCGGGCACCGGCGGCCAGGGCGCCGTCCACGTGCGCGGCGACGACGGCGAGCTGGCGCTCGTCGACCATCGGGCCGAGCTGGCTCGCCGGGTCGGTGGGCTCGAGCACGGCGGTGCCCTCGGCGATGGCGGCCAGCTCGGCCACGACGGCGTCGGCCACGTCGGCGTGCAGGTACACCCGCTCCACGGACGTGCACAGCTGGCCGGTGTTGGTGAACGCGCCCGCGGCGATCTGCGCGGCGGCCCACGCGGGGTCGACCCCGGCGTCGACGAGGATCGGGTCCTTGCCGCCGTTCTCCACCAGCGCCTTCGCCCCGCGCGCGCCGACCGCGGCGGCGATCTTGCGCCCGGTGGCGGTGCTGCCGACCTGGGCCACGACGTGCACGCGCTCGTCGGCGACGATCCGCGCGCCGACGAGCCCGTCACCGCTGACGACCTGCAGGACGCCGGCCGGCAGCGCGGCGGCGATGAGCCGGGCCATCGCGTACCCCGGGGCCGCCGAGCGCTCCGACGGCTTGTGCACGACGGTGTTGCCGGCCACCAGCGCCGCGGCCAGGAGCCCCGCGGCCGCCGGGAACGGGTCGTTCCACGGCGTGATGACGGCGACCAGGCCGCGCGGCTCGCGGCGCACCACGTCGACGGCGCCGACCGCCCCGCCGAGGTTGCGCCCGGCGTCCAGGACGCCGGTCACGGCCGCCTCGTCGAGGATGTCGGCCGCGACCCGGGCGG
>NZ_JBZYWI010000088.1:0-12548 GCF_058932755.1 Quadrisphaera sp. DVD1 | reverse complement strand
CCCGCGACCCGCAGACCGTCAGCGGCAGCATCGAGCGGCTGGTGAGCGAGCGCGGCTGGCAGGCGCCGGTGGCGGTCGGCGGCGTGATCGGGCGGTGGGACCAGGTGGTCGGCGCGGACGTGGCCGCCCACTGCACCGCGGAGACCTACGAGGACGGCGTCCTCACGGTGCGCGCCGACTCGACGGCGTGGGCCACGCAGGTGCGGCTCCTCTCCCCCACCGTGCTGCGCCGCCTCGGCGAGGAGCTCGGGGAGGGCGTCGTGGAGCGCCTCGTCGTGCGCGGCCCCGCCTCCCCCACCTGGCACAAGGGCCCCCGGACGGTCTCCGACGGGCGGGGTCCGCGCGACACCTACGGGTGACCGGCCGGAGGGCCGGCGGGCGCTCCCCGCAGCCGCCGCGCTGCGGCGCCCGGGACGCCGGTCCCGTACCCGGACACGTCCGGGGCACCGTTCGGGGCTCAGACGCGCCTCCACGCGCCACGACAGGCCATCCCTGTGCGTGCGGACGGGCTGCCGCGGACCCGCAGGCGGTATGATGATCGGGTGCGCCCGCTGCGTGGGCGCGCCCTGGACGAGGAGGACCGTGGCCGAGCCCACCCAGCCCATCGACGACGCGCCCGAGGCGCTCCCGAGTCTGGCGGACGTCGTCGACGCCCCGGTGGACGAGGCGTCCGCTGCGGCGAACCCCACCAGCTACGACGCGAGCGCGATCCAGGTCCTCGAGGGCCTCGAGGCGGTCCGCAAGCGGCCCGGCATGTACATCGGCTCCACCGGCGAGCGCGGACTGCACCACCTCGTCTACGAGGTGGTCGACAACTCCGTGGACGAGGCGCTGGCCGGCCACGCGAGCACGATCGACGTCACGCTGCTGGCCGACGGCGGCGTCCGCGTCATCGACGACGGGCGCGGCATCCCGGTGGACCTCCACCCGGTCGAGGGCCGTCCCGCGGTCGAGGTCGTGCTGACGGTGCTGCACGCGGGCGGCAAGTTCGGCGGCGGCGGCTACTCCGTCTCCGGCGGCCTGCACGGCGTGGGCGTCTCGGTGGTCAACGCGCTGAGCACGCGCCTGGAGGTCGAGGTGCGCCGCCAGGGCTTCGTCTGGCGCCAGGGCTACTCCCACGGCGTGCCCGAGGCGCCGCTGGCCAAGGGCGAGCCGGCCGACAGCACCGGCACGACGGTGACCTTCTGGCCGAGCCCGCAGACGTTCGAGACAGTCGTCTACGACTTCGAGACGCTGCGCGCCCGCCTGCAGCAGATGGCCTTCCTCAACAAGGGGCTGACCATCTCGCTGCGCGACGAGCGCGCGCCCGACCCGGTCGAGGGCGAGGAGGCCCCCGAGGCCGAGGCCCCGGACGGCTCGGGGAAGGGCCGGTCGGTGACCTACCGCTACGACGGCGGGCTCGTCGACTACGTCAAGCACCTCAACGCGAGCAAGCGCAACGACGTCGTCCACGACCAGGTCATCTCCTTCGAGACCGAGGACGCCGACAAGCGGATGTCGGTCGAGGTCGCGATGCAGTGGACGACGGCGTACTCCGAGAGCGTCCACACCTACGCCAACACGATCAACACCCACGAGGGCGGCACCCACGAGGAGGGCTTCCGCGCCTCCCTGACCGGCCTGGTCAACCGCTACGCGCGCGCCGAGAAGCTGCTGCGCGAGAAGGACGAGGCGCTGACCGGCGACGACGTCCGCGAGGGCCTCACCGCGGTGATCAGCGTCAAGCTCGCCGAGCCGCAGTTCGAGGGCCAGACGAAGACCAAGCTCGGCAACACCGAGGTCAAGGGCTTCGTCCAGCGCGAGGTCACCGAGCGGCTGACCGACTGGTTCGCCCGCAACCCCGCCGACGCCAAGGCCGTGGTGCGCAAGTCCATCAGCGCCTCGCAGGCCCGCCTGGCCGCCCGCAAGGCGCGCGAGGCGACCCGGCGCAAGGGCCTCATGGACGGCGTCGGGCTGCCCGGCAAGCTCAAGGACTGCCAGTCCAACGACCCCACGCGCTGCGAGGTCTTCATCGTCGAGGGCGACTCCGCCGGCGGCTCCGCCGTGCGCGGTCGCGACCCGGAGACGCAGGCGATCCTGCCGATCCGCGGGAAGATCCTCAACGTCGAGAAGGCCCGCCTGGACCGCGCCCTGGGCAACCAGGAGGTGCAGGCGCTCATCACCGCGTTCGGCACCGGCATCGGCGAGGAGTTCGACCTCTCCAAGCTCAGGTACCACAAGATCGTCCTCATGGCCGACGCCGACGTCGACGGGCAGCACATCACCACGCTGCTGCTGACGCTGCTCTTCCGCTACATGCGCCCCCTGGTCGAGGCGGGGCACGTCTACCTCGCGCAGCCGCCGCTGTACCGGATCAAGTGGTCCAACCGCGAGCACGACTTCGTCTACTCCGACCGCGAGCGGGACGCGCTCGTGGCCGACGGCCAGGCCGCCGGCGGCCGCCTGCCCAAGGAGGGCGGCGTCCAGCGCTACAAGGGCCTGGGCGAGATGAACTGGGACGAGCTGTCCCGCACGACCATGGACCGCGCCCACCGCACCCTGCGCCGGGTCTCGCTGGACGACGCGGCCGCCGCGGACTCGATCTTCGCGGTGCTCATGGGCGAGGACGTCGAGTCCCGCCGGTCCTTCATCCAGCGCAACGCGCACGACGTGAGGTTCCTCGATGTCTGAGACCACTCCCCCCACCGAGGTGCCGCCGGGCGACGACCGCGTCGAGGCGGTCGACCTCCAGCTGGAGATGCAGCGCTCGTACCTCGACTACGCGATGAGCGTGATCGTCTCCCGCGCGCTGCCGGACGTGCGCGACGGCCTCAAGCCGGTCCACCGCCGCGTGCTGTACGCGATGTTCGACGGCGGGTACCGCCCCGACCGCCCGTACTCCAAGTGCAGCCGCGTCGTCGGCGACGTCATGGGCCAGTACCACCCGCACGGCGACACGGCGATCTACGACGCCCTCGTGCGCCTGGCCCAGGACTGGTCGCTGCGCTACCCCCTCGTCGACGGCCAGGGCAACTTCGGCTCCCCCGGCAACGACCCGGCCGCGGCGCCGCGCTACACCGAGTGCCGGATGGCGTCGCTGGCCATGGAGATGGTCCGCGACATCGACCAGGACACGGTCGACTTCGCCCCGAACTACGACGGGCGCACCCTCGAGCCGACGATCCTGCCGAGCCGGTTCCCCAACCTGCTCGTCAACGGCTCCTCCGGCATCGCGGTCGGCATGGCGACGAACATCCCGCCGCACAACCTGCGCGAGGTCGCCTCCGGCGTCCAGTGGGCGCTGGCGCACCCCGAGGCGAACGACGAGGAGCTGCTCGAGGCCCTGCTGGCCCGCGTGCAGGGCCCCGACTTCCCGACCCGCGCGCTGATCATGGGCCGCCGCGGCATCGAGGACGCCTACCGCACCGGCCGCGGGAGCATCACGATGCGCGCGGTCGTCGAGGTGGAGGAGATCCAGAACCGCCAGTGCCTGGTCATCTCCGAGCTGCCCTACCAGGTCAACCCGGACAGCCTCGCCTCGAAGATCGCCGAGCTCGCCAACAGCGGCCGCCTCGCCGGCATCGCCGACGTGCGCGACGAGACCTCGGGCAAGACCGGCCAGCGCCTGGTGATCGTCCTGCGCCGCGACGCCGTGGCGAAGGTGGTGCTCAACAACCTCTACAAGCACACCCAGCTGCAGGAGAACTTCAGCGCCAACATGCTGGCGCTCGTCGACGGCGTGCCGCGCACCCTGCCGCTCAACGCCTTCGTCAAGCACTGGGTCGCCCACCAGCTCGACGTCATCCAGCGCCGCACCCGCTACCGCCTGCGCCGCGCGCAGGAGCAGGCGCACATCCTCCAGGGCTACCTCAAGGCCCTCGACGCCCTCGACGAGGTCATCGCGCTCATCCGGCGCAGCCCGACCGTCGAGGACGCCCGCACCGGCCTCGTCGAGCTGCTGACGATCGACGAGCTGCAGGCCACCGCGATCCTCAACCTCCAGCTGCGCCGCCTGGCCGCGCTGGAGCGGCAGAAGATCCTCGCGGACTACGAGCAGCTCCAGGCCGAGATCACCGACTACGAGGACATCCTCGCCCGGCCCGAGCGGCAGCGGCAGATCGTCGGTGACGAGCTGACCGAGGTCACCGACCGGTACGGCGACGACCGGCGCACGCGGATCGTGCCCTTCGAGGGCGACATGTCCATGGAGGACCTGATCCCCGAGGAGGACGTGGTCGTCACGATCACCTCGGGCGGCTACGCCAAGCGCACCCGGGTCGACGCCTACCGCTCCCAGCGCCGGGGCGGCAAGGGCGTGCGCGGGGCGCAGCTGCGCACCGACGACGTCGTCCAGCACTTCTTCACCACCACCAGCCACCACTGGCTGCTGTTCTTCACCAACCTCGGCCGGGTCTACCGGACCAAGGGCTACGACCTGCCGGAGGGCGGGCGCGACGCCCGCGGGCAGCACGTGGCGAACCTCCTGGCCTTCCAGCCCGGCGAGCGGATCGCGCAGGTCCTCGACCTGCGGGACTACGCCCAGGCGCCGTTCCTCGTCCTCGCCACCAAGTCCGGCCTGGTCAAGAAGACCCGGCTGAGCGAGTACGACTCCAACCGCTCCGGCGGCGTCGTGGCGATCAACCTCCGCGAGGGCGACGAGCTCGTCTCCGCGCGCCTCGTGGGCGACGAGGACGACCTGCTCCTGGTCTCCCGGCACGGGCAGTCGGTGCGCTTCCAGGCCACCGACGACGCGCTGCGCCCGATGGGGCGGGCCACCGCCGGCGTCACCGGGATGCGCTTCCGCGAGGGCGACGAGCTGCTGGCGATGGACGTCGTCCGCGAGACCACCTCCGAGGACGTCTTCGTCGTCTTCGAGTCGGGGATGGCCAAGCGCACCGCGGTCGGCCAGTACCGGGTCCAGGGCCGCGGCGGCTACGGCATCAAGGTCGCCAAGGCCTCCGAGCGCGGCGGCGACCTGGCCGGCGTCCTGCTGGTCGGGGAGGACGACGAGGTGCTCGTCGTCATGCAGCGCGGCAAGGTCGTGCGCTCGCGGGTCAGCGAGGTGCGCCCGACCGGGCGGGACACGATGGGCGTCAGCTTCGCCCGCGTGGACGCCGGTGACGCGATCATCGCCGTGGCGCGCAACGTCGAACGCGCCGCTGAGGCCGAGATCGAGGGTGACGAGGGCGCAGATGGCGTAGCGTCTGGCGCACTCGACAGCGGAGGTGGGGCGTGAGCCCGTCCGAGAAGACGCAGCCCCGGCTCGGCGGCGCGACGGCGGAGTTCGCCGCGCCCGCCCCGGCCCCCGCTCCGGCGCGCCCGGCACCCGACCAGGGCCGCGCTGCCCGCGAGGCGGTCGACGCCGGACGCGTCGAGGAGCAGGTCGAGGAGCACGGCGAGCATGCGGAGCACGGGGAGCACGGCGGCGCTCCGCGGCGGGTGCGCCTGACCGTCGCGCGGATCTCCCCCTGGTCGGTGGCCAAGCTGTCCTTCCTCCTGTCGGTCGCCCTGGGCGTCGTGCTCGTCGTGGCGGTCGCGCTGCTGTGGTCGGTGCTGGACGCCATGGGCGTCTTCAGCGACGTCGACGGCGTCATCCGCGAGGTCGTGGGCACCGAGAGCGACTTCTCCCTCATGGACGTCGTCGGCCTCGGGCGGGTCCTGTCGGTCACGGTGTTCGTGGCCGTCGTCGACGTCGTGCTGCTCACGGCCCTCGCCACCCTCGCCGCGGCCATCTACAACGGGGCCAGCGCGCTCGTGGGCGGCCTCCGGCTGACCCTCAGCGACGACTGACCCGCGGCTGGGGTAGTCTTCCCGCTGCCGCACGCCGCGAGGCGGCGCGGCACGGGCCTATAGCTCAGTTGGTCAGAGCGCTTCCCTGATAAGGAAGAGGTCACAGGTTCAAGTCCTGTTAGGCCCACCCACACCCAGCTCCCTCGGGGGGCGTGGCGCAATTGGTAGCGCACCTGCTTTGCAAGCAGGGGGTTAGGGGTTCGAGTCCCCTCGCCTCCACCCCCGACACGGCCCCGGACCAGCGCTCGCGCGGGTCCGGGGCCGTCGTGCGCCAGGCCCGGCCCGTGCTCGCCCTGTGCCCGTCCTAGGCCGGTCCCGAGCGCCCGTGGGCTCCCCCGTCGGCGTGCCGCGCGCTCCAGCGCCGCCACAGCGCGAGGACGGCGTCCGCTCCGGCGCCGAGGGCCAGCCCCGCGGCGAAGCCGAGGACGACGTCGCCCAGCGCCAGGCCCAGCGCCGGGCCGCAGCACACCCCGACGGGCGTCCCTGGCCCCACCTGCCAGGACGGCGGCCGCTGGGCACCGGAGGTCAGGTCCATGGCCCCATCCTTACGCCGTAAGCGCGCTCCGGCGACCCGGCCCCGCCAGCCGGTCCTCCACGCAGGAGAGGCGCGGCCCCAACGGGCCGCGCCTCTCTCGCGTGCTCCCCCTGGGGGGGACGGGTCACTCGGTGGGGCGGCTGCCCTTCCCGGTGGACGGCGGCGCGCTGCCGTCGTCGGGCGCCGTGGAGGCGTCCGTGCCGACCACGCCGAGGCTCTCGGTGCTGGCGGGCGCCTGCGAGCCGGTCACGGCGCCCTCGGTCGCCGGAGACGCCGTGGAGGTGCCCTCAGCGGCGGACTGGGCCGCCTGCGCGGCGTCGGAGCCGTCCGGCGCGGGGGTGCTGACGTCGGAGCTCGTGCTGGCCAGGGAGCCCGAGCCCAGGGCGTCGCCCGAGCCGGCGCTGCTCAGCCGGCTGCTGTCGGTGTCCACCCCGGTGCCCGGCGCGGTGGCCGGCACCCACGGGTCCACGGAGGTCTCCTGCTGGCGCTTCCAGACCGCCCAGCCCGCGCCGGCGGCCGCGCCGACGGCGCTGACCACGAGCAGCGAGCGGCCGATGCGGCGCACGAGGCTCGGCTTCTCGGGCTGCTTCTGGGCAGCTCGGGCGCGCTGCTGCGCGACCTCCAGGGACGAGCGGCTGGCCACGGCGGCGGCGTCGGTGCCCGCAGCCGCCTTGGCGGCGCCGGCGGCCACGGCCGCGCCGATCACCTCGACCACGCGCGGCAGGAACTCGTCGACGATCTTGTCGCGGGTCGCGTCGACCTTCGGGCCGAGCGCGCTCGCGGCCTGCTCCACGCGCGGGGCGGCCGCGGCGACCCCGTTCTCCTTGGCCTGGGCCAGGGTGGTCGCGCCGCGCTCGCGCGCGTCGGCCAGGCGCGGGCCGGCCCACTCGCGGGCGTCGGACACCCGGGGCCCCGCCCACTCCTTCGCGGCGCTGGCGGCCACCGAGGCGCCCGCGCGAGCGGACGCCGCCACGGGGGTCACCCGCTCGATCACGCTGCTCGCCCCCTGGCGCGCGCCGGCGGAGAGCAGGGCGGCCGAGCCGGCCACCTTCTCCTTGGCCGCTGCGGCGCTGAGCGCCGACGCGGCGGCGGACTTCTCCGCGCTCCTGCTGAAGTGCTTCTTGGCTGCTTCCGCGCGGTCTGCGCGGCTCGTCGTCCCGAACACGCGTCCTCCTCCAGGGCCCGGATGCCGGACCGTCGTCGAAGGTCCATCCTGCCGCGCGCCGGCCCTGGACGCCCACCGAGATCACCACCGGGATCACCACCGGGATCGCCACCGGGACCACCACCGGGCAGGTGGGAGGATGAGCGCATGGACGCGACGCTGCACACCAACCACGGCGACATCCGGGTGACCCTCTTCCCCGACCACGCGCCGAAGACCGTGCGCAACTTCACCGAGCTGGCCACCGGCCAGCGCGAGTGGACCGACCCGCGCACCGGCGCCCCGCGCACCGAGCCCTTCTTCGACGGCCTGACCTTCCACCGGATCATCCCGGGCTTCATGGTCCAGGGCGGCGACCCGGTCGGGAACGGCACCGGCGGGCCGGGCTACGAGTTCGACGACGAGATCCACCCCGAGCTGGCCTTCGACGCCCCCTACAAGCTCGCCATGGCGAACGCCGGCAAGCGCGGCGGCAAGGGCACGAACGGCTCGCAGTTCTTCATCACCGTGGCGCCGACCACCTGGCTGCAGGGCAAGCACACCATCTTCGGCGAGGTCGCCGACGACGAGTCGAAGGCCGTCGTGGACGCCATCGTCGCCGTGCCCACCGGCGCGATGGACCGCCCCGTGCAGCCGGTCGTCATCGAGTCGGTGACCGTCTCCGCGTGACGTCCTCGACGAGCCCGTCGTGAGCGCGGCGCCCGAGCCGGGACCGGGACCGGCGGCCGGTCCGCCGGTCCCGGTCTGCCCGCGGCACCCCGACCGCGAGTCCTACGTCCGCTGCCAGCGCTGCGAGCGGCCGGTCTGCCCGCAGTGCCAGCGGGTGGCCCCGGTCGGGGTGCAGTGCGTGGACTGCGTGGCCGAGGGCGCCCGCGGCGTGCGCGAGGCCCGCACGGCGTTCGGCGGGCGCCTCCACCAGGGCCGCCCGGTCGTGACGCTCGCGGTCGTCGGCCTCTGCGTGGCGGCCTACCTGCTGCAGCTCGGGCTGGGGTCGGCGTTCACCTACCGGTTCGGGTTCGCCCCGGTGGTGGCGGCCCAGGAGCCGTGGCGGTTCGTCACCGCGGCCTTCCTCCACTCCCCCAACTCCATCACGCACATCCTGTTCAACCTCTACGCGCTGTGGCTGACCGGGCCGTACCTCGAGTCGCTGCTGGGCCGGGCGCGCTTCGCGGCCCTGTACCTCGTGTGCGCCGTCGGCGGCTCGGTCGGCTCGCTGCTGCTCGCCTCCCCCGACGGCCCCTCGTGGGTGACCCTGTCGGTCGGCGCGTCGGGGGCGGTGTTCGGCCTCTTCGGAGCGCTCCTCGTGGTCCAGCGCCGGCTCAACCAGCGCTCGGGCCAGATCATCGCCGTCGTGGCGATCAACGGCGTCATCGGCTTCGTCGTGCCCGGCATCGCCTGGCAGGCGCACCTCGGCGGGCTCGTGACGGGCGCCGCGCTGGCCGCCGTCCTGGCCTACGCGCCGCGCGAGCGGCGCACCGCCGTGCACGTGGCGGGGACGGCGGCGGTCGTGCTGCTGCTGCTGGTGCTGGCGGTGGCCCGCCTCGTGCTCGCCTGAGCGCGCGGCGTCAGCGCCAGCGCGTGGTCATCGCGAAGCCGACGAGGACCAGCGCGAAGCCGGCGACGAGGTTCCACGCCCCGATCCCGGGGACCGGGTACTGGCTGCTGCTCAGGTAGAAGACGACGAGCCACACCAGGCCCGCGACCATGAGCGCGAGCATCGTCGGGACCCACCAGCGCGGGCTCGGCCGGGGGCCGCTGACCGGCGCTGCCGGCGCCGTGTACGGGGCCTTGCGGCGGATCCTCGACTCGGGCACGGGTCCTCCTGCTCCTGCTGCGGTCCGACCTGCGCCGACGCGGCGCGTCGGAGGTCCTCCGTCGACTAGCGTAGTCGCCGGAGAGCACCAGGAGGAGCCGCCGACATGCTGCAGACGCTGCGCGCCCCCGGGCGCCGTGCGCTGCTGCGCCACGCCTCGGTCGTCGGGGTCCTGGCCCTGGCGGGCGCACTCTTCGCCACGAGCGCCCGCACCGCCCAGGGCAGCGACCTGCGCGCCGAGGCCACCGACCTGCCCGGGCTCGTCGCCGAGGAGCAGCAGCTCGTGCAGCGCCGCGACGAGCGCGTGGCCGGCCTGCGCCAGGAGGTCGAGGCGCTGACCGCGTCCGTCCAGGACCCCGCGGTGCGCCGGCTCCAGCGCGCCGGCGACGAGCTGGCGCTGCCCGCGGGCACGGCGGCGGTGACCGGGCCCGGCCTGAGCATCACCCTCGACGACGCGCCGACCGGTCGGCCCCAGGCCGAGGGCACCGCCACGGAGTCGCTGATCGTGCACCAGGAGGACCTGCAGGCGGTCGTCAACGCCCTGTGGGCCGGGGGCGCGGAGGCGATGACGCTCATGGGGCAGCGCATCATCAGCACGAGCGCCGTCCGCTGCGTGGGCAACACCCTGAAGCTCCAGGGCCGCGTGTACTCCCCGCCCTACACCGTCGAGGCGGTCGGCGACCCCGACGCGCTGCGCGCGGCGCTGGCCGCGTCCGAGCCCGTCCAGCTCTACCGCGAGGACGTCCAGCGCGTGGGGCTGGGGTGGGACCTCGAGGAGCGCACCGACCTCCAGGTGCCGGGCTGGGAGGGCTCCCTGGAGCTCGTCCACGCCAGCGCCGTGGACCCCGCCAGCGAGAGCCGGGAGTGAGCGCGCGCCTGCGGGCGGCGGTCGGTGCGGTCGGAGAGCTGTGCATCACCGCCGGTGCCCTGCTGCTGCTGTTCGTGGCCTGGCAGCTGTGGTGGACGGACGTCGCGGCCGCGGACGAGCAGCGGGCCGCGGTCGCCGCGGTGCAGCAGACGTGGAGCGGTCCGGCGCCGCAGGTCGAGCCCGCGCAGGCGCCGGCGGAGCCGCCCGTGCTCCCCGAGCCGGCCCAGGACGGCGACGGGTTCGCCATCGTCCACGTCCCGCGGTTCGGCGAGGGCTGGCAGGTGGCGGCCGAGCAGGGCGTCGGGCTGCGCGCGGTGCTCAACGACGGCGTCCTCGGCCACTACCCGGGCACGGCGATGCCGGGCGCCCTGGGCAACTTCGCCGTCGCCGGCCACCGCACGACCTACGGCGCGCCGCTGAGCGCGATCGCGGACCTGCAGCAGGGCGACCCGATCGTCGTCGAGACCGCGGACGGCTGGTACGTCTACCGGGTCCGCGGCACGGAGGTCGTCACCCCGGACCGGGTGGACGTCATCGCCCCGGTCCCCGGCGACCCGGCCGCCGCGCCGACGGAGCGGCTGATCACCCTGACCGCGTGCCACCCGCGCTTCTCGGCCCGCCAGCGCTACGTCGTCCACGGTGTGCTGGACTCCTTCTCGGAGCGCGGCGGGCCGCCGCCCGCCGCGCTGGGCGCGAGCAGCAGCGGGGGGGTGTGAGCGTGTACGGGTGGCTGTGGCGCCGCCTGCCGGGCCCGACGGCCCTGCGGGTCGTGCAGGCGCTGGTGCTCGTCCTCGTGGTGGTGGCGGTGTGCTTCGGCTGGGTGTTCCCCGCCGTGGCCCCGCACCTGCCCTTCAACGACGGAACGGTGGGGGAGTGAGCAGCGTGAGCCGCATCCTCGTGGTGGACAACTACGACAGCTTCGTCTGGACGATCGTGGGCTACCTCGAGCAGCTGGGCGCCGAGTGCACCGTGGTGCGCAACGACGCGGTCGCGGTCGAGGCCGCGGACGACGTCGACGGCGTCCTGCTCTCGCCGGGCCCCGGAGCCCCGTCCCAGGCCGGCGTGAGCCCGGACATGGTGCGCCGCTGCGCCGCCACGAGCCGGCCGCTGCTGGGCGTGTGCCTGGGGCACCAGGCGCTGGGGGAGGTCTACGGCGCGACCGTCACCCACGCCACGGAGCTCCTGCACGGCAAGACCAGCGAGGTCGTCCACGGCGGCACCGGGGTGCTGGCCGGGCTGCCGGTGCCCTTCACCGCCACCCGCTACCACTCCCTCGCCGTGGTCGAGGAGACCGTGCCCGACGAGCTCGTGGTGACCGGCCGCACGCCGGGAGGCGTGGTCATGGCGCTGCAGCACCGCGAGCTGCCCCTGTTCGGGGTGCAGTTCCACCCCGAGTCCGTCCTCACCGAGGGCGGGCACCGGCTGCTCGCGAACTGGCTGGCCGCGACGGGCGACGCCGGCGCCGTGGAGCGCTCGACGGGGATGGCGCCGCTCGTGCGCCGCTGAGGCGCTCGCCTCAGCCGTTCCGGCCCTGGCCGTTGCCCTGCCCGTTGCCCTGCCCGTTCCCCTGGCCGTTCGCGGCCGAGGTGGCGGTGTCCGTGGCCTCCTCGCCGTCGTCCTCGCCGTCGTCCCCGCCGTCGTCCCCGCCCTCGTCGGTCGGCGTCTCGGTGGGCGTCGGGGTGGGCGTCGCGGTGGGCAGGGGCGCGGCCGCCACGACCAGCCGCACCCGGCCACCGGCCTCGACGGAACCGGCCTCGGGCGTCTGCTGCAGCACGGTGCCCAGCGCCTCGGAGCTCGGCTCCTCGGAGATGGTCACGCTGAAGCCGAGGTCCTCGAGCTGGGCCTGGGCCTCCTCGACCGGCGCGCCCACGACGTCGGGCAGCTCGACCTCGCCGCTGGAGATGACGAGGTTGACGGTCGCGCCCGGCGCGACCTCGGTGTTCGCGGCCGGGTCGGTGCGGATCACCCGGCCCTGCTCGACGTCGCCGTTGCTCTCCTCCGTGACGTCGCCGTCGCGGAAGCCGTTGCGCTGGAGGGCCAGGCGCGCCTGGGACTCGGTCTGGCCGGCCACGTCGGGCACCGGGAGGGCGTCCGGGCCGGTCGAGACCGTCAGGGTGACCGTGGAGCCCTCGTCGACCTGGGAGCGGGCGCCCGGGTCCTGGTCGATCACGGTGCCGACGGCGGCGTCGTCCGCCGCCTCCTCCTTCACGACGGCGAGGCCGAGACCCTCGAGCTGGGTCTGGGCCTCCACGACGTTGACCGTCGTGACGTCGGGGACGGTCACCTGGTCGGGGCCGCTGTAGCGGACGAGCGCGAAGACGACCGCCGCCACGAGCAGCAGCCCGAGCGCGACGAGGCCCACGACGAGCCCGGTGCGCCGGCGACGGGGCTGCTCGGC
>NZ_JBZYWI010000087.1:0-12616 GCF_058932755.1 Quadrisphaera sp. DVD1 | reverse complement strand
GCCAAGGAGAACGGCCACACCGTGAGCGAGCGCGGGCGCATCCCGGGCAGCGTCCTCGACGCGTACCGCGCCGCGCACGCCTGATCCGCCGGCGCTCCGGCGCCGCGCGACACGCCGCGAGGGCGGGCTCCTGCGGGAGCCCGCCCTCCGCCGTCCCGGGCGCGTCCGCCGACGGCGAACACCGGGGGCGGAACAGGGGCCGCGCGGGGTCCGTTGAACACCTCGACGGGCCACCGACCCCGTCCGACCCACCGGGATGTCCACGGCGAACGCTCGCGAGCAGCGTGGTCGTCGGCTCCCGGCGATAGCATCGTCCGGTCAGTGAGGACGGTGCGTCTCCGCATCGTCCGCACCGCCCACGCTCGCGAGGAGCGACTGCAATGTTCGAGAGGTTCACCGACCGCGCCCGCCGCGTTGTCGTCCTGGCTCAGGAAGAAGCCCGGATGCTCAACCACAACTACATCGGGACCGAGCACATCCTGCTCGGGCTCATCCACGAGGGCGAGGGCGTCGCTGCCAAGGCGCTGGAGTCCCTCGGCATCTCCCTGGACTCCGTCCGGGAGCAGGTGCAGGAGATCATCGGGCAGGGCCAGCAGGCGCCGTCCGGTCACATCCCCTTCACCCCGCGGGCCAAGAAGGTCCTGGAGCTGAGCCTGCGCGAGGCCCTGCAGCTCGGCCACAACTACATCGGCACCGAGCACATCCTCCTCGGCCTCATCCGGGAGGGCGAGGGCGTCGCCGCCCAGGTGCTGGTCAAGCTCGGCGCCGACCTCAACCGGGTGCGCCAGCAGGTGCTGCAGCTGCTCTCCGGCTACCAGGGCAAGGAGCCGGCCACGGCCGGCGGCCAGCCCGAGGGCACGCCCTCCGGCTCGCTCGTCCTGGACCAGTTCGGGCGCAACCTCACCCAGGCCGCCCGCGAGGGCAAGCTCGACCCGGTGATCGGCCGCGGCAAGGAGGTCGAGCGGGTCATGCAGGTGCTGTCCCGCCGGACCAAGAACAACCCCGTGCTGATCGGCGAGCCCGGCGTCGGCAAGACCGCCGTCGTCGAGGGCCTGGCGCAGTCCGTGGTCCGCGGCGAGGTGCCGGAGACCCTCAAGGACAAGCAGCTCTACACGCTGGACCTCGGCGCCCTGGTGGCCGGTTCCCGCTACCGCGGTGACTTCGAGGAGCGCCTGAAGAAGGTCCTCAAGGAGATCCGCACCCGCGGCGACATCATCCTGTTCATCGACGAGCTGCACACGCTCGTCGGTGCCGGGGCCGCCGAGGGCGCGATCGACGCCGCCAGCATCCTCAAGCCGATGCTCGCCCGCGGCGAGCTGCAGACCATCGGCGCGACCACGCTGGACGAGTACCGCAAGCACATCGAGAAGGACCCGGCGCTGGAGCGCCGCTTCCAGCCGATCCTCGTCAACGAGCCGAACCTGGCCCACGCGATCGAGATCCTCAAGGGCCTGCGCGACCGCTACGAGGCGCACCACCGGGTCTCCATCACCGACGGCGCGCTGGTCGCCGCGGCGACGCTGGCCGACCGGTACGTCAACGACCGCTTCCTGCCGGACAAGGCGATCGACCTGATCGACGAGGCCGGCGCGCGGCTGCGGATCCGCCGGATGACCGCTCCGCCGGACCTCCGCGAGTTCGACGAGAAGATCGCCGACGTCCGCCGCGAGAAGGAGTCGGCGATCGACGCGCAGGACTTCGAGAAGGCCGCGAACCTGCGGGACTCCGAGAAGAAGCTCCTGGGCGCGAAGGCCGAGCGCGAGAAGCAGTGGAAGGCCGGCGACATGGACGTGGTCGCCGAGGTCGACGAGGAGCTGATCGCCGAGGTCCTGGCCACCGCGACCGGCATCCCGCTGGTCCGGCTGACCGAGGAGGAGAGCGCCCGCCTGCTCAACATGGAGGCCGAGCTCCACAAGCGCGTCATCGGCCAGAACGACGCCATCAAGGCGCTGTCCCAGGCGATCCGGCGCACCCGCGCCGGGCTGAAGGACCCCAAGCGCCCCGGCGGCTCGTTCATCTTCGCCGGCCCCACCGGCGTCGGGAAGACCGAGCTGGCGAAGGCCCTCGCGGAGTTCCTCTTCGGCGAGGAGGACGCGCTCATCCAGCTCGACATGAGCGAGTTCTCGGAGAAGCACACGGTCTCGCGCCTGTTCGGCTCTCCTCCCGGCTACGTCGGGTACGAGGAGGGTGGCCAGCTGACCGAGAAGGTGCGCCGCAAGCCGTTCTCCGTCGTCCTCTTCGACGAGGTGGAGAAGGCCCACGCGGACATCTTCAACTCGCTGCTGCAGATCCTCGAGGACGGTCGCCTGACCGATTCCCAGGGGCGGATGGTGGACTTCAAGAACACCGTCATCATCATGACGACGAACCTCGGCACGAGGGACATCGCCAAGGGCCAGCAGCTCGGCTTCCAGGCGGGCGGCGACCTGTCGACGTCCTACGACCGGATGAAGGCGAAGGTCTTCGACGAGCTCAAGACGCACTTCCGTCCGGAGTTCCTCAACCGCGTCGACGACGTGGTGGTCTTCCCCCAGCTCACGCAGGAGGAGATCGTCCAGATCGTCGACCTGATGATCGCCAAGGTGGACGCCCGCATGAAGGACCGCGACATGGGCCTCGAGCTCACGCCGTCGGCCAAGGCGCTGCTCGCGGTCAAGGGCTACGACCCCGTGCTGGGTGCGCGCCCGCTGCGTCGCACGATCCAGCGCGACATCGAGGACCTGCTCAGCGAGAAGATCCTCTACGGGGAGCTGACCGCCGGGCAGATCGTCCTGGTCGACACCGAGGGTGAGGGCCCCGCGGCCCGGTTCACCTTCACCGGTGCCGCCAAGGCGGCCCTGCCGGAGGTGGCGGCCGTCGCGGCCGCAGCCCCCGACCAGGTCTGACCGCACCACCGCACCACCCCGTGAGCCCCCGGACCCCCGTGGTCCGGGGGCTCACGGCGTCTCGGGCACGATGAGCTCGTGCCCGACGAGCCCGCCGACGCCGCCCCCCGCCCGACCGACGCGCCCGCTGCGGCTGCCGGCGCCGTGCGCGTGCGGCGCGCGCGCACGGCCGACATCCGGTCCATCCGCGCGCTGACCGCTCCGCTGGTGGCCCAGCGCGTCCTCGTCGCCAAGGAGGAGGTCGCCTACTACGAGGGCGTGACGGAGTTCCGGGTGGCCGAGGTGGACGGCGAGCTGGCCGGCTGCGGTGCCCTGCACGTCATGTGGGAGGACCTCGCGGAGGTGCGCACCCTCGGCGTCGCGCCGGCGCACCGCGGCCGCGGCGTGGGCTCGGCGGTGCTGGGGGCGCTGCTCGACGACGCCCGCGACCTCGGCGTGCAGCGCGTGTTCTGCCTGACCTTCGAGGTGGCCTTCTTCGCCCGCCACGGGTTCGAGGTGATCGAGGGCGCTCCCGTGGAGCCGCCGGTCTACGCCGAGCTGCTGCGCTCGCACGACGACGGCGTCGCCGAGTTCCTCGACCTGGCCAGGGTCAAGCCCAACACCCTGGGCAACACGCGGATGCTCCTGCACCTGCGCTGACCCGCGCGCTCAGCTGCGCGGCGGCCAGCTGCCCGGCAGGGCGTACGCGCCGTCGAGGTGCTCGACCAGCCCGTCCGCCAGCAGCGAGGCCAGGCAGCGCGCGCGCTGGTCGGCGTCCGGCCACGCCTCCTCCAGCGCCGCCGCGGGCAGCGGCTCGGCGCTGGCGCGCAGCAGCGCCAGCAGCCGACCGCGCACCTGCCGGTCGGTGCCGGCCCAGGCCTGGCCGCGCCGGGCCGGGCCCTCGTCCGGCGGGGCGCCCGCGAGCTGCCACGCGCACAGGTCCAGCACGGGGCAGGCCCCGCAGCGCGGAGCCCGCGCCGTGCACACCAGCGCCCCCAGCTCCATCACCGCGACCGACCAGGTCGCCGCCCGGGCCTCGTCGTCGGGCAGCAGGTCCACCGCGAGCGCGGTCTCGGCCGCGGTCAGCGCCGGGGCCGGGACGGCGAGCCCGGTCACCGCCCGCGCGTGGACGCGCCGGACGTTGGTGTCGACGACGGCGGTGCGGCGCCCGTGGGCGAACGCGGCCACGGCGGCGGCGGTGTAGGCGCCCACGCCCGGCAGGGCGCGCAGGCCGGCCTCGCTCGAGGGCACCTCGCCGCCGTGGTCGGCGGCGATCGCCGTGGCGGCCGCGTGCAGCCGCAGCGCGCGCCGCGGGTAGCCGAGCCGGCCCCACGCGCGCACCGCCTCGCCCGGAGCCTCGGCGGCGAGGTCGGCCGGCGCGGGCCAGCGGGCCGTCCACTCCTGCCAGACCGGCAGCACGCGGGCCACGGGCGTCTGCTGGAGCATCACCTCGCTGACGAGCACCGGCCAGGCCCCGACGCCCGGACGCCGCCAGGGCAGGTCGCGCGCGCAGGCGGCGTACCAGTCCAGGACGGGGGCGTGGAGGGGGTGGTCGGGCACGCCCGATCGTCTCAGGGCGCCAGCGGCAGGCTGCGCGTGCGCCGCACGGTGGCGCCCCGGCGGTCCAGCCGCACGTGCTCGACGTCGGCCCGGGCGCTCGCGCCGTCCAGGGCCACGGTCATCACGCCGTTCTCGAACCACGGGCCGCGGTCGACCCGCCAGCGCACCGGTGGCCGGCGCGCCCCCGCCGACAGCGCGAGCAGCCGCAGCGCCGCGCGCACCGGGCGCAGCTGCACGAGCCGGTTGGCCAGGCGCAGGTCGAGGTGGAGGGGGTTGCGGAAGGGCGACATCACCAGCTGGTGCACGGCCGTGGCCGGGTGGGCGGCGCCGCGCAGGTGCGCCCGGGCGGTGTAGCTGCAGTGCACGTCGCCGGAGAGCACGAGGACGCTGGCCGGTGGCTCGGGGGCCGCCACGACGCGCGCCAGGAGGTCCACGGCGGCCGCGAAGGACGCCGGGAAGGCCGGCCAGTGCTCGAGGTCCACCCAGCGGCGCACGCGCTCGCCCCAGGGCGCCAGGCGGCGTCCCCACCGCCCCCGGGCCACGGCGTCGTTCCACGCCTCGACGTCGGAGAACCCCGGCGGCAGGAGCAGCGGCAGGGTGCTGGCCAGCAGCAGGTGCTCGATCCGCCCGCCCGGCGGCGGGGTGGTGGCCCGCTCGACCGCCCACGCCCACTCGCCGTCGTCCATGATCGCCCGGTCGTCGGGGTCGAGGCGGCGCGCGCAGCGGCAGTCGAGCACCACGAGCCGGATGGCGCGCTCGGGCGCGCCGAGGTCGCGGCTGAAGCTCCACCGCGTGCTGGCGGGGTCAGCGTCCGACCGCCAGGCGAAGGCGTCCAGGGCCGCGGTGTTCGCGGCGTCGTCCCCCGTGCGCAGCGCCGCCAGCAGCGGGGAGGCGGCCAGCTCGGCGGGGGAGAGGTTGCCCAGGTGCTGGTAGACCCAGTAGCTGCCGAACGCCCCCTGGACCCGCGGCCGCCACCACGGCTGGGTGGTGACCTCCTCGCGCCAGGCGGCCGAGGTGTTCCAGTCGTCGCGCAGGTCGTGGTCGTCGAGGACCATCGCGGTGGGCACCGTCGACAGCAGCCAGCGCACCGGCTCCGGCCCCCAGCTCTCCGCGTAGAGCCAGCTGTACTCCTCGAAGGTCGAGGTCTCGGTGCTCCGCTCCGACCCGGCCTCGGCCACGGCGCCCGGCTCCAGCAGCGCGGCGACGGCGGCGGTCGGCCGGTCGGCGTAGACCTGGTCCCCGACCATGAGCATGAGGTCGGGCAGGAGGCCGGGCAGGGCGCTCGCCGGCGACGTGCGCATCCGCTCGGCCAGCTCCACGAGGGCGTCGGGGCCGAACGCCGCCAGCCCGGCGGCGTCCAGGGGCTCGCCGCCGCGGCGGCACGAGCCGAAGGCCACCCGCAGGGTGCCGTCCAGGCGCAGGGTGCGGATGGTGCTGGGCGGGTACCGCGGCTGCGGCGGCGGCCAGACGGTGCGGTCGTCCAGGGACACCGCGTAGGGGGTCGTGCTGCCCGGCTCCAGGCCGTCGAGCACCAGGACGGCGTAGTGGTGCCCGTGCACGCTCCACGTCGTCTCGGTGGCGCTGACGGCGCCAGCGGTGGCGGTCACCGCGCAGGGACGGTCGGTCTCCACCCAGAGCGTCGCCGACGTGGCGTCGACGTGGCGCAGCAGCGGCCCCACCAGGAGGCCGGGGACCTCCCCGGGCACGGGCTCAGACGTAGCGCTCGAGGATGCTGGACTCAGCCAGGCGGGACAGGCCCTCGCGCACCGCGCGGGCGCGCTGGTCGCCGACGCCGCCGACGGTCATGAGGTCCTCGATGCTGGCCGCCAGGAGCTTCTGCAGGCCGTCGTAGTGGTCGACGAGCCGGTCGACGACCGCCGGGGGCAGGCGCGGGACCTTGGACAGCAGGCGGTACCCGCGCGGGCTCGCCGCGCCGTCCAGCGAGCCGCCGTCGGTGACCAGGCCCATGACCGCGGCCAGGGCCTCGAGGTCGACGAGCTGGCCCGACTCCAGCGCCGCGAGGTCGGCGAGGACGTCGGCCACCGTGCGCTCGCCGCGCGAGGGGGAGAGGTAGTCGCGGATGACGAGCTCGCGGTCGGGGCCGATGCCCCCCACGAGCTCCTCCAGCTGCAGGGACAGCAGCCGCCCGTCGGTGCCGAGCTCGACCACGTACCCGGCGATCTCCTCGGAGATCCGCCGCACCATCTCCAGGCGCTGGACGACGCTCGCGACGTCGCGCAGGGTCACGAGGTCCTCGATCTCCAGCGCCGAGAGGGTGCCGGTGACCTCGTCGAGGCGCGAGCGGTAGCGCTCCAGCGTGGCCAGGGCCTGGTTGGCCCGGGCCAGGATCGCCTCGGAGCCCTCCAGCACGTGCCGGCGCCCGCCCACGTACAGCGCGACGATGTTCATCGAGGCGCTGACCGAGACCACCGGCAGGCCGGTCTGCTTCGCCACCCGCTCGGCCGTGCGGTGGCGGGTGCCGGACTCGCTCGTCTCGATCGTGGGGTCGGGCACCAGCTGCACCGCGGCCCGCAGGATCTTCGTCACGCCGCTGTCGCAGACGATCGCGCCGTCCATCTTGGCCAGCTCGCGCAGCCGGGTGGCGGCGAAGTCGACGTCGAGGGCGAAGCCGCCGGTGCACAGGGACTCCACCGTGGGGTCCCAGCCCAGGACCACCAGCGCGCCGGTGCGCCCGCGCAGGATGCGCTCCAGGCCGTCGCGCAGCGCCGTGCCCGGCGCGACGGCCGCCAGGGTGGCGCGCAGCAGGCCCTCTTCGGTGCGGTCCTCGGCCACGCGGGGAGTCTAGGGCTCCACCGCGGCTGCGGTCAGCGCCAGCCCGAGCGCCTGGGCCAGGGACGTGACCTCGTGCACGACCATCCCCGAGCCCTCACCGCCCTCCAGGGACCCGGCGGGCACCACCGCGGTCGTGAAGCCCAGGCGCGCGGCCTCGGACAGGCGCCGCGCCAGCCCCGGCACCGGGCGCACCTCGCCGGCCAGGCCCACCTCGCCGAAGGCGACCGTGGTCACCGGCAGCGGGACGTCGGTGGCCGCGCTGCACAGGGCCAGGGCGGTGGCGAGGTCGGCGGCCGGCTCGGTCAGGCGCACCCCGCCGACGGTGGCGACGTAGAGGTCCTGGGGGAGCAGGGCGAGGCCGCAGCGGCGGGTGAGGACGGCGACGACCATGGAGACCCGGCTGGCGTCGAGGCCGCTGACCGTGCGGCGGGGGTTGCCTCCGCCACCGGCGGGCACGACGAGGGCCTGCACCTCGGTGACCAGGGGCCGGCGCCCCTCGAGGGTGACGGTCACGCAGGTGCCGGCCACGCCCTGCTGCCCGCCGTCCCCGGCGTCGGGGAAGCGGGAGAGGAACAGCCCGCTGGGGTCGGCCAGGCCGGTGATCCCGGCGTCCGACAGGTCGAAGCAGCCCACCTCGTCGGTGGGGCCGTAGCGGTTCTTCACCGCCCGCACGAGGCGCAGCCGGGAGTGCCGGTCGCCCTCGAAGGAGCAGACGACGTCGACGAGGTGCTCGAGCACGCGGGGGCCGGCCAGCGAGCCGTCCTTGGTGACGTGGCCGACGAGGAGCGTGGACATCGAGCGCTCCTTGGCCACGCGGACCAGCGCCGCGGCGACCTCCCGCACCTGCGAGACCCCGCCCGCAGCGCCCTCCACCTCGCCCGAGCTGATGGTCTGCACCGAGTCGACGACGAGCAGGTCGGGCCGCACGGCGTCCAGGTGCCCGAGCACGGTGGCCAGGTCGCCCTCCGCGGCCAGGTAGAGGCGGGGGCGCAGCGCGCCGATCCGCTCGGCCCGCAGGCGCACCTGGCCGGCCGACTCCTCGCCGGTGACGTAGAGGACGGTGCGCCCGGTCGCGGCGGTGCGCGAGGCGACGTCCAGCAGCAGGGTCGACTTTCCCGCCCCCGGCTCGCCGGAGACCAGGACCACGGCGCCGGGCACGAGGCCGCCGCCCAGCACGCGGTCGAACTCCTCCACCCCGGTGGGCAGGGCCCGGGCGGACTCGACGTCGACCTCGGCGATCGGGCGCGCCGGCACGGTGACGACCGCGGGGGCCAGGGCGCGGGCGCCGCCGATGCCCGCCGTGCCGAACGCCGGCGCCGCGGCGACCTCCTCGACGGTGCCCCAGGCCTGGCACTCCGGGCAGCGCCCCACCCACTTCGCCCCGGTCCACCCGCACTCGGCGCAGCGGTGGGAGGGGCGGGTGGAGCGGGGGGCGCGGGTGCTCATGGCCTCGACGCTAGGCGCCACCCCCGACAGCGGGGGCGGCGCCGGGAGGTCAGGAGAACTGCATCTTCGTGCCGAGCATGACCAGGCCGCTCAGCAGCACCGCGCCGGAGGGCACGATGGTGAAGACCATGAGCCCGCCCTCGCGGTTGCGCCGGAAGAGCAGGACGCCGGCGACGACCATGATGACGAAGCCCAGCAGGTTGAGCGCCAGCGCGCCCATGGCCGTGGCGGTCGGCACGGTGGCCGCGCCGGGGGTGACGACGAGCGCCGGCCCGAGGATCCCGACGACGAGCCCGACGACCCAGACCAGCAGGAGCACGATGGTGGCGGCCGCCGGGCGCGGCCAGCGGATGGGCGCGACGGGCTTGTGGCCCTGGTCCGGCGCCGCGGGGGCTGAGTGCGACATGGCTCCACTCTGCCAGGGGGCGCGGCGGGCGCCAGACGGCACGCCGCTCAGGCCCGGCGCCAGAAGACGCTGACCGCGTGGTCGAGCTCGGTGCCGGGGTGCCCGGCCAGGGCGGCGTCCGCCACGGCCGGCGGAAGCTCGATGCGCACCACGGCCTCGAACGCCGCCCGGTCCGGCATCGACCAGCGCAGCAGCAGCGGCAGCCGGGTGAAGCCCCGGCGGGCCCAGAAGCGCTCCACCGCGGCCGGGTCGTAGCGGGGGAGGCCGCGGCGGAACCACGCGCCGAAGGTGGAACGGGTGGCGTCGTGGTCCACCACGACCACCGTCCCGCCCGGCGCCAGCACCCGCTCCACCTCGGCCAGGCCGGGCTCGCAGCCGGGCCCGAAGAAGTAGGCCCAGCGGGCGTGGACGACGTCCACCGAGGCGTCCGGCAGCGGCAGCGCCTGGGCGGTCCCGGCGAGCACGCGCACGCCGGGCAGCCCGGCGGTGCGCCGGCGGGCGCGCTCGAGCAGCCCCGCGTGCGGCTCCACCCCGGTGACCGCCGCCGCCGCCCCCGGCGGCGCGGCGAAGCGGGGCAGGTGGAAGCCCGCCCCGCAGCCCACGTCCAGCACCCGCAGCCCGGCCCAGCCGGTGGGCCCGAGCAGCTCGCGCACGGCGGCGTCGAGGACGCCGTCGGGGTCGGTGCCGAGGTTCTCCAGCTCGTAGAGGTCCGGGGTCGCCCAGATGTTCGGGCTGGGCACCGCGCCGGCCAGGGCCTCCCCGTCCGCGTCGCTCACCGGGCGACCCTAGGACGGCGCCCCGGGCGGGCCCCGCGGGCCCGTCCTAGGCTGGGCGGGTGGCGATCACGGTGACGCTCTCGACCGCCTCGGTCTACCCCCAGGGCTGCGCCGACGCCTTCGAGATGGCCGCGCGCCTGGGCTACGACGGCGTCGAGGTGATGGTCTGGTCCGACGGCGTGAGCCAGGACGTCGACGCCGTCGCCGAGCTCGTCGAGCACTACGGCGTGCCGGTGCGCTCGGTGCACGCGCCGACGCTGCTGCTCAGCCAGCGCGTGTGGGGCCGCGAGCCGTGGCCCAAGGTGGAGCGGGCCGTCGAGATGGCCCAGCGCCTGGGTGCGCCGACGGTGGTGGTGCACCCGCCCTTCCGCTGGCAGAAGGACTACGCCACCGGCTTCGCCGAGGGGGTGCGCCGGCTCGCGCAGGGCTCGGGCACCACCATCGCGGTGGAGAACATGTACCCCTGGCGCGCGGGGTCGCGGGAGTTCGCCGCGTACCTGCCCGACTGGGACCCCTGCCTGGGCGACTACGACGCCCTCACCCTCGACGTCTCCCACGCGGCCACCGCCGGCGTCGACGCCCTGGACCTGGCCCGGCGGATGGGCCCGCGCCTGGCCCACCTGCACCTGACCGACGGAGCGGGCTCGCCCCGGGACGAGCACCTCCTGCCCGGCCAGGGCGACCAGCCGTGCGCGGAGCTGCTGGGGCACCTGGTGGCCTCGGGGTGGGACGGCGACGTCGTGGTCGAGGTGGGCACCCGGCGCAGCCGCAGCCCGGGGGCGCGCGAGGCCGACCTGGCGGAGGCGCTGGCCTTCGCCCGCCAGCACGTGGGCACGACCGTGCCCGAGGGGCGCTGAGCGGCCCGCTAGCGTGGCGCCCATGGCCGGCAGCGAGCTCGGCGGCACCCGGGTGGTCTGGGACGACGCGTTCACCGCGCACGACTTCGGCCCCGGGCACCCCATGTCCCCCGTGCGCCTGGCGCTCACCGCGCGCCTGGCCCGCGACCTCGGCCTCTTCGACGCGCCGGGGGTGACCGTGGCCGCCGCCCAGGTGGCGTCCGACGAGCTCATCACCACCGTGCACGACGCCGCCTACGTGGCGGCGGTGCGCCGGGTCTCGGCCGACCCGCGCCGCGGCGTCGACGACGACGCCCTGGCCCACGGCCTGGGCACGGAGGACGACCCGGCCTTCGCCGGCATGCACGAGAGCGCCGCGCGGATCGTCTCCGCGAGCGTCGACTCGGCGCGGGCGCTGTGGTCGGGGGAGGCGCTGCACGCGGTCAACGTCACCGGCGGCCTCCACCACGCCATGCGCGACCGGGCCAGCGGCTTCTGCATCTACAACGACGTCGCGGCGGCGATCGAGGACCTGCTGCGCTCGGGCGCGCGACGGGTGGCCTACGTCGACGTCGACGTCCACCACGGCGACGGCGTCCAGGCGGCGTTCTGGGACGACCCGAGGGTGCTGACCGTCTCGGTCCACGAGTCCGGGCACACGCTCTTCCCCGGCACGGGCTGGCCCGAGGACGTCGGGGGGCCCGCGGCGCTGGGCACCGCCGTCAACACCGCGCTGCCCGCCGGCACCGGCGACCCCGGCTGGCTGCGGGCGGTGCACGCGGTGGTCCACCCGCTCGTGCGGGCCTTCGCCCCCGACGTGCTGGTCACCCAGCACGGCTGCGACACCCACCTGCTCGACCCCCTGGCGCACCTGGCGGTCACGGTCGACGGCCAGCGGGCCGCGGCGGCGTCGCTGCACGACCTGGCGCACGAGGTCTGCGGGGGCCGGTGGCTGGCGACCGGGGGAGGCGGCTACGAGCTGGTGGACGTCGTCCCGCGCGCCTGGGCCCACCTCATCGGGATCGCCGCGCACGCCCCCGTGCCGCCGGCCACGCCCGTGCCGGCGTCCTGGGTGGAGCACGTCGCCCACGTGATCGGGCGCTCGGTGCCGCCGCGGATGACCGACGGCGCCGACCCGTGGTGGCAGCCGTGGGAGGCCGGGTACGACCCGGCGGACGCCGTCGACCGCGCCGTCCTCGCCACCCGGCGCGCCGTCTTCCCCCACCACGGGCTCGACCCGTGGTTCGACTGACCTGCCCGATGTGCGCGCAGTGTGGTGATTCGTCTACGCAGAGTGTGGGCTCGCCGGTGTAACGACTTCCCCAATCGTCACACCAGCCCCTACAGTGGTGGAACGAACGCTGGCCCCGGACACCTCCGGGGCCCGGTCTGACCGGGAGGGCAGATGGCGACGGACCGTGACTTCAGCGGTGTCCGCTTCCTCACCGTGGCCGAGGTGGCCACGATGATGCGGGTGTCGAAGATGACGGTGTACCGGCTGGTGCACTCCGGGGAGATGCCCGCGGTGCGGGTGGGGCGCTCCTTCCGGGTGCCCGAGACCGCGGTGGACCAGTACCTGCAGCACTCCTTCATCGAGACGGCCTGACCACGGGCTCGGGCCGGCGCCCGAGCCGGCGGCACCGCTCCCGCGCGGGAGCGGTGCGTCCCGAGCGGTAGCCTGGCCACCGAGCTGTACCGCCGGCAGGGCGCACCTGCCCCGACCCAGGAACTGCGAGGACCCGTGGGCTCCGTCATCAAGAAGCGCCGCAAGCGCATGGCCAAGAAGAAGCACCGCAAGCTGCTGCGCAAGACGCGCCACCAGCGCCGCAACAAGAAGTAGTTCCGCGCAGGGCCCGCTCCCCCGAGGGGAAGCGGGCCCGACGTGCGTCCGGGGCGGGTGGCGGCGCGGCCGGCGGCTCAGCCGTGCGTCGCGCG
>NZ_JBZYWI010000086.1:0-12617 GCF_058932755.1 Quadrisphaera sp. DVD1 | reverse complement strand
CCGGTGCGCCTGGTGCTGGCCGGCGCGGCCCTGAGCAGTCTGCTCGGCGCGGCCACCTCGGTGCTGCTGCTGCTCGACCAGGACACCGCCGACCAGATCCGGTTCTGGACCGTCGGGTCGGTCGCCGGCCGCGGGCTCGACACCCTGGCGCAGGTGGGGCCGGTGCTGGCGCTGGGCCTGCTCGTGGCCCTGGCCGTGGCCCGCCCGCTCTCGGCGCTGGCCCTCGGGGACGACGCCGCCCGCAGCCTGGGGCACCGCCCGGCGCGCGCCCGGGCGCTGGGGGTCACCGCCGTCGCGCTCCTCGTCGGCGGAGCCGTGGCCGCCGCCGGCCCGATCGCCTTCGTCGGCCTCGTCGTGCCGTTCCTCGCCCGCGCGCTCGTCGGCCCCGACCTGCGGCGCGTGCTGCCGGTCTGCCTGCTCGTCGGGCCCGCGGTGGTGCTCGCCGCCGACGTCGTCTCGCGCCTGCTGGTGCGCCCGTACGAGATGCCGCTGGGCATCGTCACCGCCCTCGTCGGCGCGCCCGTGCTCGTCGCGGTGGTCCGCTCGTCCCGGATGCCGGCGCTGTGAGCGCGACCGCCCCGGTCGCGCCGGCCCCCGCGCGTCCCGCGCCCGTGCCGCCCCCCGGCACCTGGCGCCTGGCGCTGGCCGGCCGCTCCGTGCTGCTGGAGCGGCGCGCGGTGCTCGTCGTGGCGGTGCTCGCCGTGCTCGTGCTCGCTGCGGCCGCGGCGAGCCTCGCCCTGGGCACCGCCCGGGTCGCCCTGCTCGACGCCCTCCCCGCCGCCCTCGGCCGCGGCGAGGCGCGCGACGTCCTGCTGGTGCAGCGCCTGCGCCTGCCGCGCGTGGTCGCCGGGCTGCTCGTCGGCGGCGCTCTCGGCGTGGCCGGCGTGCTCATGCAGACGCTGGCCCGCAACCGCCTGGCCACCCCCGACACGGTGGGGCTCAACGACGGCGCCACGGCCTTCGCCGTGGCCAGCGTCGTCGCCATCCCGACGTCCCTGCTGCCCTCGGCGACCGCGCTGGTCGGCGCGGCCACGGCCGCGGCGCTGACGCTCGGGCTGGCCGGCGGCGCGGGGCGCCGCGGCTACCGGTTCCTCGTCGTCGGCCTCGGGGTCGGCGCCGTGCTCGGCGCCGGCACCCAGCTCATGCTCGCCCGGGCGCCGGTGGACGCCGCCAACCTCGCCTTCCCCTGGACCGTCGGCAGCCTCAGCGCGCGCTCCCCGCTCGCGGTCGCGGTGCTCGGCGCCGGGCTGGCCGTGGCGCTGCCGGCCGCGGTGCTGCTCGGCCGCCAGCTGCGGATGCTCCGCCTGGCCGACGCCGTCGCCTCGGGCCTGGGGCTGCGCGTGCGGCGGGTGCGCCTGGGCGTGATCGCCACCGCGGTGCTCGGCGCCGGCCTGTCCGTGGCCGCCGCCGGGCCGCTGGGCCTCGTGGCGCTGCTGGCGCCGGAGATCGCGCGCAAGGCCGCGGGGCCGCGCGCCGTCCCGGTCGTGGCCTCGGCCCTGTCCGGCGCGCTCGTCGTCGTCGTGGCCGACCTGCTGGGCCGCACCGTCGCCGCACCGATCGAGGTGCCGGTCGGCATCGTCACCGCCCTCGTCGGGGGGCCCTACCTGCTGTGGCTGCTGCTGACCACCCGCACCCGGAGGATGCCGTGAGCACCTGGACCGCGCTCGAGACGACGCCGAGGACCACCATGGCCCCCGTGGACACCCCCGTGCCGGCTCCAGGGCACCCCGACGTCCTGGAGGTGCGCGAGGCGTCGCGGGCCGACCTGCGCACCGCGGGCCTGTCGCTGGGCTACGGCGAGACGGTCGTCGTGCAGGCCCTCGACCTCGAGCTGCCGGCCGGCAGCGTCACCGCGGTGGTCGGCCCCAACGGCTGCGGCAAGTCCACGCTGCTCGGCGGGCTGGCGCGCCTGCACGCCCCCCGGGCCGGGGCGGTGCTCCTCGACGGGCACGACCTGGCGCGGATGCGCCCGCGCGACGCCGCCCGCCGGGTGGGCCTGCTGCCGCAGAGCGCCGAGGCGCCGGACGGCCTGACCGTGCGCGACCTCGTGCGCTACGGCCGCCACCCCCACCAGGGGCTGATGCGCCAGTGGTCCCCGGACGACGCCGCGGCGGTGGAGCGGGCGCTCGTGGCGGCGGACCTGCTCGACCTCGCCGACCGGGCGCTCGACACCCTCTCCGGCGGCCAGCGCCAGCGCGCCTGGATCGCCATGGTGGTGGCCCAGGAGACCGACGTCGTCCTGCTCGACGAGCCGACCTCGGCCCTCGACCTGGGCCACCAGCTGGAGGTCCTCGAGCTCGTGCGCGCCCTGGCCGCGCAGGGCCGCACCGTCGTCCTCGTGCTGCACGACCTGTCCACCGCCTGCCGCCACGCCGACCACCTCGTGGCGATGCTCGACGGGCGCGTCGTCGCGCAGGGCCGCCCGGCGTCCGTGGTCACGCCCGACCTGGTGCGCGAGCTCTACGGCGTCGAGGCGGTGGTCCTGCGCGACCCGGTGACGGGCACGCCGGTCGTCTGCCCGACCGGGCTCACCCGCCGCTGACCGGCCCGAGGTAGGTCCACCGGCCGGCGTCCTGCACGAAGCGGCTGACCTCGTGCACCTGCGCCGGTCCCTCGGGGGAGTGGTAGGACGCCACGAACTCCACGGTGCCCTCGGGGGCGAAGACGCTGCCGCTGGTGCTCGCCGAGAGCACCCGCAGGCCGCTCCAGCGCTGCTCGGGGTCCAGCTCCAGCGACGCCGGCCGCGTGCTGGGGTGCCACGTCGCCAGCAGGTGGGGGGCGTCGGCGAGGGCGAACGCGCTGTAGCGCGAGCGCATGAGGGCCTCGGGCGTCGGCGCGGCCGCGCCGTGGTGCAGCGGGCCGCAGCACGCGCCGTAGGGGCGGCCGGAGCCGCAGGGGCAGGACGCCGCTCGGGCCGGTCGGGTGACCACACCGAGATCGTCGCACCGCCCCCCGCCCCGCCGCGCGACGCGGGGCGCCACACTGGCCCGGGGCGCACCGGGCGCCGAGGGGAGGCGCCGTGACGGTGCGGCGGATCGGGCTGGTCGTGCACGAGGGACGTCCGGCGGCGGTGGCGGCGGCCCAGCAGGTGCGCGCGTGGGCCAGCGCCCACGGCGTGCCCCTCACCGAGATGGACGTGTGGGGCGACGACGGCGACCTGCCGGCGCGGCGGCACGCGGCCGACGAGGCGGAAGCCGGTGGGCACCCGGACCTCGTGGTGACCGTCGGCGGCGACGGCACCTTCCTGCGCGGGGTGCGGATCGCCGCGCAGGACGACGCGCCCGTGCTCGGCGTGGACGTCGGCCGGCTCGGCTTCCTCACCGAGGTCTCCCCGGCCGAGGTCGAGGCCGCCCTGGACGCCGTGGCGGAGGACCGGGCGATCATCGAGGACCGCCTCACCCTGACGATGCGCGCCTCGCGGCCCCTGGAGCTGCCCGAGGGCATGGAGGGGCTGCTGCAGTACGGCCGCGGGCCGCTGCTGCCCCCGCCCACGCACCGGGCGACCGACGTCGGCACCGTGGGCTGGGGCCTGGCGCTGGACGTCACGGCCGTCAACGACGTGGTCTTCGAGAAGCTGGCCCGCGACCGCCAGGCCAGCCTCGGGCTCTACCTGGGGCAGCGGCTGTTCGCCTCCTACTCCGCCGACGCCCTCGTCGTGGCGACTCCGACCGGCTCCACGGCCTACAGCTTCTCCGCGGGCGGCCCGGTGCTCTCCCCGCGGCTGCGCGCGATGGTGTTCACGCCGGTCGCCCCGCACATGGTCTTCGACCGCAGCCTCGTGATGGCCGACGACGAGGTGGTCACCGTGCGGGTGCTCGAGCGCTCGGGCCAGGTGGCCGTGAGCGTCGACGGGCAGCTGCGCGGCGTCCTCGACCCGGGCGACTGGGTCGCGGTCCACGCCGGCCCGCGGCGCGCGCGCCTCGTGCGCCTGCGCCCGTCGAACTTCTACGAGCGGCTGCGCCAGCGCTTCGGGCTGTCGGACGCACCGGCCGCGGTGGCCGACGGCGCCCCGCCGCAGGTCTACCGCCCCGAGGAGCCGCCGCCGGACGAGCTCGCGCGGCTCTACTGGCCCAGCTGAGCGCTCAGACCAGCTGCACCCCGGCCGCGGCCATCTCCTGGCGGGCGCGCTCGTCGTCGCCGGGCGCCAGACCGACGAAGCGGGTGAGCGCCAGGGGCACGACGACCTCGTGGCCGAGCCGGACGCCGTCCAGGGCCGTGGCCCTGACGCAGTGGTCCCCGGCCAGGCCGACCACGACGAGGCGGTGCGCGCCGGCCGCGGCGAGCAGGTCGCCCAGGACGGTGGCCTCCGTGCGCCCCGACGCCAGGTCGACCTCGGAGAAGCCGGAGTAGCCGTCCTCGCTGCCGGTGCCCTTGCGCACGCGCGGGGCGTCCGCCGGCACGGCGAGGTCGGGGTGGAGCTCGGCGCCGGGGGTGCCGGCGACGCAGTGGACCGGCCACAGCCCCCCGTCGGCGGCGAAGTGCGGGGTGCGCGGGGGGTGCCAGTCCTGGGTGAGGACCACCAGCGACCCGGCGGCGGCGGCCGCCTCGACCTCGGCGCCGACCAGCGGCACGACCTCCTCCCCACCGGTCACGTAGAGGCTGCCCGCGGGGTCGGCGAAGTCGACCTGCACGTCGACGACGACGAGCGCCGTGCCGGGGCCGTACTCCTGCGTCCGGGTCTGCGCCACGGGAGCAGCCTGCCACCGCGGGAAGGCTGGCGGGCACCTCCGGGTTGTCGCCCGGGTGACCTCCCTCTTCTCCCCGATCACCCTGGCCGGCACCACGATCCCCAACCGCGCGTGGGTGGCGCCGATGTGCCAGTACTCGTGCGACCCGGTGGCCGCGCCCGGCGTCCCGCACGACTGGCACCTCGTGCACCTCGGCTCCTTCGCCGTCGGCGGGGCGGGCCTGGTGCTCACCGAGGCCACCGCGGTCGTGCCCGAGGGCCGGATCACCCCGCACGACGCCGGCCTGTGGAACGAGGAGCAGGCCACCGCCTGGGCGCGCATCGTCGACTTCCTCCACGCGCGCGGCTCGCTGGCCGGCGTCCAGCTCGCCCACGCCGGGCGCAAGGCCTCCACGCACCGGCCGTTCGCGCCGGAGCGCGGCAGCGTCGCGCTGGACGCCGGCGGCTGGGAGACCGTCGGCCCCAGCGAGCTCGCCTTCCCCGGCTACGCCACCCCCCGTGCTCTGGACCAGGCCGGGATCGACGCCGTCGTCACCGCGTTCGCCGACGCCGCGCGCCGCGCCGACGCGGTCGGGTTCGACGTCGTGGAGCTCCACGCCGCGCACGGCTACCTGCTGCACCAGTTCCTCTCGCCCCTGTCGAACACCCGCACCGACGGCTACGGCGGCTCGCTGGAGGACCGGATGCGCCTGCCCCTCGAGGTCGTGGACGCCGTCCGCGCGGTCTGGCCCGAGCACAAGCCGCTCTTCGTGCGCGTCTCGGCCACCGACTGGGTCGAGGGCGGCTGGGACGTCGAGCAGACCGTCGCCCTCGCCTCGGAGCTGAAGACCCGCGGCGTCGACCTCGTCGACACCTCCACGGGCGGCAACGTCCATGCCGACATCCCGGTCGGCCCGGGCTACCAGGTGCCGTTCGCCGCGCAGGTGCGCCGCGAGAGCGGCCTGCCCGTCGGCGCCGTCGGGCTCATCACCACCCCCGCGCAGGCCGAGGGGATCGTCGCCTCGGGCGAGGCGGACGCCGTCCTGCTCGCCCGGGCCCTGCTGCGCGACCCGCGCTGGGTGCAGGGCGCGGCCACCGAGCTCGGCGTCGCGCTGCACCGCCCGCCGCAGTACGACCGCGCCTGGTGACGCGGCTGCGCTGAGGGCTCAGACCCCGCTGCCTCCGCTGCCCCGCTGAGCACGGGGCGGCCCCGTGCCCGTCTGGAGGGCACAGGGCCGCCCCGTGCTCGACGAGGACGGGCGCAGATCCGCCCACTGGTGCTCCCGTGCCACCCAGCGAGCGTCAGCTCCCGGCCGTCGGCGTGGTGAACGCCCAGCCGTCGGCGAGCAGCTGCGGCGCCAGCCGGGCGACGGCCTCGACCGTGCCGCTGCGGTCCCCGCCGCCGTCGTGCAGCAGCACGACGGCGGCGGGGACGAGGCGCTCGAGCACCCGATCGACGAGCACGTCCGCGCCCGGCTCCTCCCAGTCCTCCACCACGACGCTCCAGCCCAGCGGCTGCATGCCGAGGTCGGCGGCCACCTGGGGCGTCGGGCCCCAGCTGCCGAACGGCGCGCGGAACCACGGCACCTGCGCGCCCGGCACGACCTCGCGGATGAGGTCGCTGGTCGCCGCGAGGTCCGCGCGCGCCCGCTCGGGGGTCCACGAGCCCATGTCGTCGTGGTGCATCGAGTGGTTGCCGAGCACGTGCCCCTCGGCGGCGACCTGCCGGGCGACCTCGGGGTGCTCGCGCACGTGGTCGCCCCAGAGGAAGAACGTCGCGGTGATGCCGTGCTCGCGCAGCACCGCCAGCAGGTCCGGGGTGTGCTCGGGGTCCGGGCCGTCGTCGAAGGTCCACGCGAGCGTCCTCCCGCCCTGGGCGGTGCTCGTGAGGATCGAGCTGGTCACGGTCGGGGCGTCAGGAGCGGTCACCCGCGGACCGTACGGCGCTCACCGCCGGGCCCGCAGGGCGAGGACGACCAGGGCCACGACCGAGACCGCGGTCGTGGCCTGCAGCACGACGTGCACCGCCAGCGGCGCACCGGTGGTGGAGGCCACCGCGTTCGCGACGGCGCTGACCACCAGGAGCAGCCACAGCACCGGGCGCAGGGCGCCGGAGGAGGTGGCGACCTCGGGAGGGTAGGAGGAGGGGGCGGGGGACGTGCTCATGGCGGGCTCCTGGGGCGGGGGAGGGCGGGTGCAGCTCGTGCCGTCGACGCTAGGGACCCCCGGCCCGCGCGCCGAGCCCGCCAGCCGCCCGGTGCAGGTGCAGCAGGCTGTACCGACAGCGGTGGTGCCCGGGCTCTACCGTCGCGGGCGAGCAGCCGGCGGAGGAGGTGGGGATGGCGACGCAGCAGGTCCGGGCGCGCCCCGCCGCGGGGCGGGCGCCCGGCGGCGCGCTCAGCGGGCTCGAGCAGCTCGCCGGCGGGCTCGCGACCGCGGTGCTGGCGCTCGGCGTCCTGGTCGTCGTCGTGCTCACCGCCGCCGCGTCGCTGGTCGGGGTCGGGCTGCTCGTGGTGCCCCTGGTGCTGCGCGCGCTGCGCGCCGTGGCCGACCGCGAGCGCGCGCGGCTGAGCCGGTGGGGCGCGGAGGTGCCCGCTCCCGAGCCCGGGCCGGCGCGGCTGGACGCCACCGCGGGCCGCGAGCTGGTGTGGGTGGTCCTCCACGCCACGAGCGGCTTCCTGCTGGGTGTGCTCGGCGTCCTGCTGCCGATCCTCGCCCTGCGCGACCTCACGTTCCCGCTGTGGTGGTGGGCCCTGCCGGACGGCATGGCCAGCGGCTCGATCGGGCTGTGGGTGGTCCGCGACTGGCCGGGCGCCGCGCTGATCTTCGCCATGGGCCTGGCCTGGGTCGTCATCACCGTGCGGGGGAGCCCGCACCTGGCCTCCCTGCAGGCGCTGCCCGGACGCCGGCTGCTGCCCGTGGAGGTCGGGCCGGCCGACCTGTCGCTGCGCGTCGCCGAGCTGACCGCGACCCGGGCGGCCGCGCTGGACGCTCACGTCACCGAGCTGCGCCGGATCGAGCGCTCGCTGCACGACGGCACCCAGAACCGCATCGTCGCGGTCACCGTGCTGCTCGGCGCGGCCCGCCGCCTCGTCCCGCGCGACCCGGCGGGCGCCGAGGAGCTCCTCGAGCGGGCCCAGACCGCCGCCGAGCAGGCGCTCGCCGAGCTGAGGGCCGTCGCGCGGGGCATCCTCCCGCCGGTGTTGGAGGACCGCGGCCTCGCCGGCGCGGTGGAGGGCCTGGCCGCGGGCTGCGCCATCCCGTGCACGACCGACGTCGACGTGCCCGGCCGCTGCCCGGCGTCCGTGGAGGCCACCGCCTACTTCGTCGTCGCCGAGGCGCTGACGAACGCCGTCCGCCACAGCGGCGCGAGCCGGGTGCAGGTGCGCGTGCACCGCCGCGCCGACCGGCTGCACGTCGAGGTCGTCGACGACGGGCGCGGCGGCGCGCTGGAGCAGGCCGGGCCGGGTCTGGGAGGGTCCGGTCTCGCCGGCATCCGCCGCCGCGTCGAGGCCCTCGACGGCACCCTGGCCCTGACCAGCCCGCCCGGCGGGCCCACCACCGTCTCCGTGGAGCTGCCGTGCGGATCGTGATCGCCGAGGACGACGCCCTGCTCCGCGAGGGGCTGGCCCTGCTGCTGCGCGCCGAGGGCCTGGACGTCGTGGCCACCGCCGACGCCGCACCGGGGTTCCTCGCCGCGGTGGAGGAGCACCGGCCCGACGTCGCCATCGTCGACGTGCGGATGCCACCGACCCACACCGACGAGGGGATCGTCGCGGCCGTGGAGGCCCGCAGCCGGCGTCCGGAGCTGGCGGTGCTGGTGCTCTCGGCCTACGTGGAGCAGGCCTTCGCGACCGAGCTGCTCGCCGGGGGCGCCGCCGGGCTGGGCTACCTGCTCAAGGAGCGGGTCGGACGGGTCTCGGAGTTCCTCGCGGCGCTCGAGCGCGTGGCCGCCGGCGGCACCGCCATCGACCCGGAGGTCGTCGCGCAGCTGCTCACCCGCACCCGCTCGGACACCCGGCTGGAGCGGCTCAGCCCCCGCGAGCGCGACGTCCTGGCGCTCATGGCCGAGGGCCAGGGCAACGCCGCCATCGCCGAGCGGCTCGTGGTCACCGACGGCGCCGTGCACAAGCACATCCGGAGCATCTTCGCCAAGCTCGACCTGGCTCCCGACGACCGCACCGACCGGCGGGTGGCCGCCGTCCTGCGCTACCTGGAGGACGTGCGCCGGCGGGCCTGAGGAGTCCTCGGCCCGCCGGCGTCCGGTGCTCGACCGGTCGGTCGTCGCTCAGGCGCAGAGCGCCGCGTCGACCGCGTCCTCCACGTGCTGGGCGGTCGGCTCGTCGACCGGCAGGGCCGTGACCGCCACCATGACGCCGCGCCCGTCGTCGGTCACCGCGCCGCGGGTTTCGTACCCGGGGATGTCACCGCCGTGGGTCCACGCCGTCCCGCCGCAGCTGAGGGTGAAGGTCTGCAGCCCCAGCCCGTAGCTCTCGTCGCCGTCGACGCTCGAGGTGGGCGCGGGCACCGTCGTCCGCATCTCGGCGAGCAGCTCGGGCGGCAGCACCTCGCCGTCCACGAGCGCGGTGAAGAACTCCAGCAGGTCGCCCGGCGTGGAGATCATCTGCCCGGCGGCCCAGCCGAAGGACGGGTCCTGCGTGCTGACGTCGGTCAGCGGCTCCTCCGCCGTCGTGCGCCAGTAGCCGTGCGGGTGGCGCCCGCGCAGCTCCTCCTCGCCCTCGGCGGGCCAGTAGGTGCCGCGCAGCCCGAGCGGCTCGATGATCCGGCGGGTGATCTCCTCCGCCACCGGGCGGCCGGTGACCTCCTGCACGAGCAGGCCCGCGAGGACGTAGTTGGTGTTGCTGTACTCCCAGCTCGTGCCGGGCGCGAAGAGGGCCGGGTCGTCCAGGCCCAGCGCCAGCACCTGGTGCGGCTCGACGAACCGGTGCTGCACGGCGAGGTAGTCGTCGCCGATGACGTCCTCGTCGTAGTCGGGCAGGCCGCTGGTGTGCTGCAGCAGCTGGCGCACGGTGATGGCCGAGCCGTCGATGCCCTCGCCGCGCACGAGGCCGGGCAGGTACCGCTCGACCGGCGCGTCGAGGTCGACCCTCCCCTCCCCGACGAGCTGGAGGACCACCGCGGCGGTGAAGGTCTTGGTGTTGCTGCCGATCCGGACCTCCCCGTCGCGCGGCACGCGCTGGCCGGTCTCGACGTCGCCCACACCGGCGGTCAGGTCGCGGACGCCGCCGTCGCGGGTGCGCAGGGCGGCCAGGGCGCCGGGGAAGCCGTCCTCGCGGACCAGCCCGTCGAGGGCCTGCTGGGTGGCGCGCACGGGGCCGGCGCCGGGGCCGCTGCTGGTGCTCGCGCTGCGGCCGGGCTCGGCCTCGGCGGCGGGGGAGGCGATGACCGCTCCCGCCGTGCCGACGGTGCAGGCGAGGGCGAGGGCGGCCAGCAGCGGGGCGCGGCGGCGCCCCGGCGAACGGGTGGGGGTGGGGGTGCGGGACACGTCGGGCTCCTCGGGTCGCTGTTCCTGCGGACCCCTCGAGCCTGTCCGCGCGCGCCCGGTGGCCACGATCCCGCGCAGGGGCCACCCGGTGGTGCAGCAGGCTGCACCGCCGGGTGGGGCCAGCGGGGGGTCGGGCCGTCCGGGTTAGGCCGCGGAGGCGGCCGTGAGCGGGAACTCCAGGCCGCAGTCGCAGCGGTACCAGGCCGTGCCGGCCATGAAGTAGCGGTAGACCGCGGTGCTGGAGCAGCTGGGGCGGGTGCACCCGCGCTGCTGGGGGACGGACGTGGGGGTGGACACGGACATGGGGAGGATCACCTTCGGTGCTGCAGGGGCTGGTCCGCGGGGGGCGGACCTGAGCACAACGCCGCCCCGTGCCGCTCCCCTTCCCGTCGATCATGGACCAGCCGGGGGTGTGTGAGGCACCTCACCCCGGGCTGCTCCATGATCAGCGGGAGAGGGGGTAGGCGACGTAGGCGAAGCGGCGGCCGTCCGGCGCCCAGCTGTTGACGTTGACCGTGCCCTGCCCGCCGAACAGCTCGACGAGCGTGCGGACGCCGGCCCCCTCGGGGTCGGCCAGGCGCAGCTCGACCGGCTCGTTCGCGGGGTGGCCCTGCACGCCCGGCGCGTAGCTGAGGTAGAGCAGCGAGGCGCCGTCGGGGGAGGGGTGGGGGAACCAGTTCACGCGCTCGTCGTGGGTGAGCTGGGTGACCTCGGAGCTGTCGGGGCGCATCCGGAAGAGCTGCGCGTGGCCCGGGCGGGTGCTCGCGCGCTCGGAGTTGACGTAGATCCACGCCCCGTCGGGGCTGAACTCGGCGCCGTCGTGGTGCCGGCCGGTGCGGGTGAGCTGCTCGGTCGCGCCGTCGGCCACCGCGCAGGTGTAGACCTCGTACGTCGTGGTGCCGTCCTCGTCGCGGGCGCCGATGTGCGCGAGCGTGGCGCCGTCGGGAGAGATCCCGTGCAGGTAGCGCGCGCGCAGGCCGTCGGTCTCGTCGGTGACCCGCCGCGCCTCGCCGCCGGACAGCGGCGCCTCGTAGAGGTGGCCGTCCTGGGAGGAGATGTAGACCAGCGACCCGTCGGGGGAGAGGACGTGGTCGTTGTTGGCGTCGCGCACGGCGCCGGTGTCGATCGGGTGCGCGGTGCTGCCGTCGGCGGCCAGCGCGTAGAGCAGGCCGTCGCTGTTGAGCACGAGCCAGCGGCCGTCCGGCGTCCAGTTCGGCGCCTCGAGCAGCGCCTCGTCGGTCTCCCAGACGAGCGTCGACGTGCCGGCGTCGACGTCGAAGACGCGCACCTGGCAGGTCTGGCCCGGCTCCAGGCGGCGCCACCCGGCGGCGAGGGTCTCGGCGGTGGGCGGGCTGGCGGGGATCCCGGGGAGCATCACGGCGGGCATCCTGCCGTGCGCGCCACGGCGCGGCTCATCGGCGCAGCGGCTTGAGCATCTCCAGCTCCCGCTGCGACGGGTCGAGCGGGTACGGCTCCGTGACGCCGGTCTCGACGAACCCGCGCGAGGCGTAGGCGGTGCGGGCACGGGCGTTGTCCTCGTGCACGTGCAGCCGCAGCGTGCCGCCGTGCTCGCGGGCCCAGGCCTCCACCGCGCTCAGGAGGGCGTCGGTGACGCCGGCCGTGCGCCCTCGGTGGTCGGGTGCGACGTAGACGCCGATCAGCAGCGGCCCCGACGTCGCGTCGCGGATCCAGCAGCCCATCATCCCGACCCAGCGGCCGTCCGGGGTGACCGCCGCGACCTGCAGCCACCCCTGCGCGGTGCCGCGCCGGCCCCGCGTGCGCCACTCCTCGACGCCGTGGGACTGGGCGGCCTCCAGCGTCTCGATGTAGGCGAGCGGCGTGTCGCGGAGCATCTCCAGGCGCAGGTCGCGGATGCGCTCCCAGTCGTCCTCGGTGGTGGGCCGCACGGTCACCGGAGCAGTCACCGTGCCACCGTAGGAGCTCGGCTGACCGGCACGGCGCTCGTCTGGGCACATCGGCCCGCAACGGGGGCACGCAGGCGAGCAAGGCGGTCTGGGTGCCGCCGGTCAGGCGGCGTTCGGGTGGGTGCGCTGGGCCCAGGCCCCGATGAGCTGGTCCAGCGCTGGCATCCAGGGTGGTGGTGGGACGCGGGGTGAGCTGCGGTCGGGTGGGTGCCAGATGACCTGGGCTCCGGTGAGCTCTCCGCGCCAGCCCTGGCGGTGGACGAGGCGGTGGTGGTACCCGCACACCGCGGTCCCGTTCCGCTCGCTGGTCGCTCCTCCTGCGCTGTAGGCGGTCAGGTGGTGGAGCTGGCACCAGCCCGAAGGCCTCGTGCAGGTGGGGAAGGTGCAGCCGCCGTCGCGGGCGAGGATCGCCCGCCGGATCGACGTGGGGAACGCGTACACGGTGCGCCCGACGTCGAGCGGGCTGCCGTCGGCGGCGACGAGGACCGGAACGACCTCGGCGTCGCAGGCGAGGACCCCG
>NZ_JBZYWI010000085.1:0-12704 GCF_058932755.1 Quadrisphaera sp. DVD1 | reverse complement strand
GCCCCGACGCGGAGCGGCGCACCGGCGGCTGCGACGGCTCCGTCATGGCGGGACGGTAGCGCCGGAGGGCCCCGGCCGTCTCGCTACGCTGCGGACATGCCTGCGACCTCGACCCTCGTGCTGCTCCGCCACGGCGAGAGCGAGTGGAACGCCAAGAACCTCTTCACCGGGTGGGTGGACGTCGCCCTGTCCGAGAAGGGGCGCGCCGAGGCCGTCCGCGGCGGCGAGCTGCTGCGCGGCGAGGGCCTGCTGCCCGACGTCGTCCACACCTCGCTGCTGCGCCGCGCCATCACCACCGCCCACCTCGCGCTGGACGCCGCGGACCGCCACTGGGTGCCGGTGCGCCGCAGCTGGCGGCTCAACGAGCGCCACTACGGGGCGCTGCAGGGCAAGGACAAGAAGCAGACCCTCGCGGCGTTCGGCGAGGAGCAGTTCATGACCTGGCGCCGCTCGTACGACGTGCCGCCGCCGCCGATCGACCCGGGCGACGAGTTCAGCCAGGCCGGCGACCCCCGGTACGCCGACCTGGGCAGCGCGGCCCCGCTGACGGAGTGCCTGGCCGACGTCGTCGACCGGATGCTCCCGTACTGGTACGACGCGGTGGTGCCCGACCTGCGCGCGCAGAAGACGGTGCTCGTGGCCGCCCACGGCAACTCCCTGCGGGCCCTGGTCAAGCACCTGGACGGCATCTCCGACGAGGCGATCGCCGGCCTGAACATCCCCACCGGCATCCCGCTGCTGTACGAGCTCGACGAGCAGCTGCGCCCGCTGACTCCGGGCGGCCGCTACCTCGACCCCGACGCCGCCGCCGAGGCGGTCGCCGCGGTCGCCAACCAGGGGCGCTGACGCCCGCTCCGGCCCGCGGACGCGACGAGGCCCCCTCCACCCGCGGGTGGAGGGGGCCTCGTCGTCCTCAGGTGCGGGTCAGCGGGTGACGGTGCTGACCGTGGAGCTGGAGTTGTCGCTGGTGTCGGGCTCCTCGGTGGCGGTCTTGGCGCCACCGACTGCGGTGACCGTGGAGTCGGACTTGTGGGCCTTGCCGGTCACCGTGAAGGTGGCCGACGCCCCGGGCGCCAGGCTCGGCACCGTCCAGGTGAAGCCCTTCACGCGGGTCCCGTCGATCACGAGGTTCGTGCTGACGGCCTTCGGGCTCGCCTTGGTGCCCGTCAGCGAGGTCGCACCCAGGTCTGCCACGACCCTGGCTGCGGCGACCGTGCCCTCGTTGGTCACCGTGAGGGTGTAGGTGGCGTCGCTGCCGCCCTTGACGCTGGCCGGGCCGGTCACCACGGCGCGCAGGTCGGCGACCTGGGCGACCGGGGGAGCGACGTAGACGCTCGCCCGGTTCGTGGTGTCGGGGCTGATCGGGGAGCGCGTCTCCAGGTAGCTGCGGAGGGCGTCGAAGTCGATCAGCCCGCTGTCGCGGACCCCGCTGTTCGTGCGGAAGGCGGTGAAGTTGTCACCGCCGGCGGCGAGGAAGTTGTTCGTCGCGACCTTGTAGGTGGCGGCCGGGTCGAGCGGCTTCCCGTCCACGGTCACCGTGCTGGCCACGACGTGCTGGCCGGCGGGGGCGTCGGGGACGTAGGAGTACCGCAGGTTGCCCGACAGGCCCAGGGCCAGGTACGGCCGGGCGGAGCCGGCCGGCTGCCACTGCTGCTCGAGCACCTGCACCAGCTGGCTGCCGGTCAGGCTCACCGTCACCAGGTTGTTGGCGAAGGGCAGCACCGTGTTGGCCTCGGCCACGGTCACCACGCCGTCGCCCTCGGTGCCGGACTGCGCGAAGCGCAGGTCCGCCCGCAGGCCGCCGGGGTTGGTGATGCCGATCTGCGCCCCGCCGCGCTCCGCGGGGGCCGCGCCGGCGAGCATCGCGTCGGCGACGAGGTGGCCCAGGGGCGACTCGACGCTGCGGTCCTCGCCACCGGCCGACGTGCGGCCGCGGGTGATGTCGCCGGTGATGCGGCCGACCGGGACGTTGCCGACCTCGGCGGCCCGCGCCTCGGCGGCCGCGACGATCCGCTGCACCTCGGCGACCCGCGGGTAGCGGGCGACCAGGTCGGCGGTCGGCGTGGCCGTGGCCGGGATGTTGGCCGCGGAGTGCGTGAGCACCTCGCCGGTGGCGGGGTCGACGCTCAGCAGCACCTGGCCCAGCTTGTTGCCGTACTCGCCGGTCTGGACGACCGGGCGGGTGCGGTCCGAGCCGGGCACCGGGCCCTCCCACACGTACTCCTTGTGGGTGTGACCGGTGAAGATCACGTCCACCTCGGCGCTGGTGTCGGTCACCAGGTGCGAGAAGTCCGTGTCGAGGGCGATCTGGTCCGCCAGCGTGGTGTTCGAGGCGCTCTCGGTCGCGCCGTCGTGGGCCAGCAGCACGAGGACGTCGGCCTCGCCGTTGCTGTCGTCGCCGTCGGAGAGCTCGGCGGCGACGCGGTTGGCGGCCTCCACCTCGTCGCCGAAGGTCAGGCCCGCGACACCGGTCGGGGTGACCAGCGACGGCGTCTCCTGGGTGACCACGCCGATGAAGCCGACGTCCAGGCCGCCGCTCTCGACGATCGCGTACTCCGGCAGGACGGGCTCGCCGTCGGCGCCGTAGACGTTCGCGCCCAGGTACGGCCAGTCCGCGCGGCCCTGGACGCGCCCGGTGAGGTCGGCCAGGCCCTGGTCGAACTCGTGGTTGCCGACCGCGGAGGCCTGCAGCCCGAGGGCGTCGAGGACGTCGATCGTGGGCTCGTCCTGCTGGCTGGAGGACACGAACGTCGACGCGCCGATGTTGTCGCCGGCGGAGACGAAGACCGTGTTCGGCTGCTTCGCGCGGGCCTCCTCGACGGTGCCGGCGAGCTTGACGCCGACCCCGCCGCCGATGCGGCCGTGGAAGTCGTTGATGTCGAGCAGCTGCAGGTCGACCGGACCGGTCGGGACCTCGTCGCCGACGAGGTCGAGGCCGATGACGACCGGGTCGTGGTCGGAGGACCGGTAGGGGTTCGCCTGGTACCAGGGGGCGTAGCCGTCGTACTGGAAGGCGTAGGACTCCGGCGCGTTGATGTTCCAGATGTCGACGCCGGTGACCTGCGCCAGCAGCGAGCCCGAGGCCATCGCGTGGTCGAGCGAGCCGCTCTGGCCGCCGAACACGTAGCTGCTCTCGCCCGTCTCGAAGTGGCTCTCCAGGTCGGTGTAGCCGGCCTGGTAGAGCACCTGGAGCGGGTCCTCCTGGGTGTAGGCGTTGAAGTCGCCCAGCAGCAGGACGTCGGAGGTGCCGGCGTCGGCGGTGACCTCGTCGACGAAGGCGTCGAGGCGCTGCGCCTCCTGGACGCGGGCGTTGTTGGAGGCGCCCTGCCCGTCGCCCTGGTCCGCGTCCACGCCCGAGCCGGAGCCCTTGGACTTGAAGTGGTTCGCCACGAGGGTGAACTGCGAGCCGTCGGCGGCGAACGTCTGCGCCAGGGGCTGGCGGGCGACCCCCGCCCAGACGGGGTCGGTGTCCACGACCGAGGCGCCCACGGGCTGGACCGCCGAGGGCTGGTAGATGAAGGCGGTGCGGATGAAGTCCTGGTCCGCGACCGGCGGCAGGTCCTCCGCGGCGGGGGAGGGCACGAACGCCCACGTGTCGGCGTCGGCGTCGGCGTTGAGGGCTTCGACCAGGGCGGCGAGCGCCTGGTCGCGGTCCTTGCCGAACTTGACCGAGTTCTCGACCTCCATCAGGGAGACCACCTCGGCGCCGAGCCCGTTGATGGCCTCGACGATCTTGGCCTGCTGCTTGACGAACGCCTCGGGGGTGGACGCCCCGCGGGCCTGGCTGTTCTCGCTGCTCAGCGTGGTGAAGTAGTTCAGCACGTTGAACGAGGACACCTGGAGGTCGCCGCCGACCTCTGCCGGAGCGGCGGTGCGGGGGTTCGTCGCCGTGAAGGCCGGCCCCGCGCTCGAGCCGGCGGTCACCGGCTGCGCGGGCTGGAGCTTCCACGCGCTGTTGCGGAAGTCGAGCACCACGGAGCCGAAGGAGGCGACCGTGTCGCCCACCCGCAGCGGCTGCTCGGGGGAGCCGTAGGAGGGGGCCCGGCCCGCCGTGCTCAGGTTGGTGCTCGAGCCGTCGTCCAGCAGCAGCTGCTCGGCCAGGAACTCGGCCTGCAGGGCCTTCGCCTCCTCCGAGCCCGGCCGCGCGACGTCGGTGGGGGTGCGGAAGGGCTCGCCGCCCGGGGCGAGGAGGACCTCGCCGTAGCGGTTGAGGTTGTAGACCTCGGAGACGGTGAGCTCGCCGGCGGGGGCGACGAGCATGCCCTCGAGCGCCTCGCGCTCGTCGCCGGTGACGTCCGCCGCGTCGAAGGCGGTGGCCGCGGGGAGCGCGACGCCGGCCTCGCACACGGCCACCGCGGTCGCGGTGATCTCGGTGAGGCCCTGGTACTCGCTGACGGCCCCGGTCACCTGCACGCGGTCACCGACCGACAGCGCGGTGGTGGGCTTGTAGACGAACACGGCGTCGGAGGCGGCGGGGTCGTCGCCGTCGGCCTGCTGCACGTAGACGCCGGTGAACCCGCCGGTCTCGTAGTCGGCGGTGACGACGCCCTCGACGGTGACCGACTGGCCGGCGAGCGGGCTCGCGGCGCCGGTGCCCTGGACGTCCTCGACGTCGGTGGCGGGGGCCGTGTCGCAGTCCCCCTCCGCCGGCGGCGGGGGCGGCGTCGGCGCGCCGTTGCGGGCGCCGAAGGTGGCCGTCTGCGGCCCCACCCAGGCGCCGCCGACCTTCTGGAGCGACTGGTCGTTCGGGGTGCTGTTGGTCTCCGCGACGCCGATGTCGGTGCTCGTCATGCCGGCCGCCGGGCCGTTGGTGGCCGTGACGACGCCCTCGTAGGAGAGGAACTCCGCGACGGTCCCGTCGGGGCGGACCAGGGCCACGCCGTCCGGGGCGCCGTTCTGGACGCCGTCGGTCGGGTAGGTCACGACGACGACGCTGCCGGCGCCGAGGGTCTTGGTGCTGTAGCTGGCGCCGCCGTTGCCGTTGTAGAGCACGACCTGCCAGCCGGTGAGGTCGACGCCCTCGGGGGCCTCGACCTCGATCGCCTCACCGGTGTCGGTGCCGATCGTGTCGTAGTGGATCTCGCTGATGAACGGAGCGCTGTCGGCAGCTGCCGCCGGGAGGGCGGTCAGCGGAGCCGCGGCGAGCGCAGCCGCCAGCGCCGTTCCCAGGCGCCGGGCGTGCGTGGACGAGGGCAAGGAGGCCTCCAGGAGGGGGGGTGGGTCCTGGAGAACCTGTCATGCCGCCGGGGTGGTGCGGGGCGTTGTGGGACAGCCGGGGACGGAACGCTCGGTTAACTCTGCGTTACACGAGCGCCCCGGTCGGCGCTCAGCTGGCGGACACCGGCGCGTAGTCGCCCGTCACGAGGAACGTCACGCGGTGGGCGAGGGAGACGGCGTGGTCGCCGAAGCGCTCGTAGTACCGGCTGGCGAGCGTGACGTCGGCGGTCATCTCCGCGCTGCACGGCCACTCGGGGGCGCCCATGGTCGCGAAGACCCGGCGGTGCAGGGCGTCCAGGGCGTCGTCGTCGCGCTCCATCTCCGCCGCGGCCTCCAGGTCGCGGGTCGCGATCACGCGGCCGGCCTTGGAGGCGATCCGCTGGGCCAGCTCGCCCATCTCGGCGAAGACGTCCACCAGCTCGTCGGGGACGGCGCGGTGGGGGTAGCGCAGGCGGGCGAGCTGGGCGACGTGGCGGGCGAGGTCGCCCATGCGCTCCAGGCTCGAGCTCATCCGCAGCGAGGCGACGACCGTGCGCAGGTCGGTGGCCACGGGCGCCTGCCGGGCCAGGATCTGCACGGCCTGCTCGTCGAGCTCTCGCTGGGCCTCGTCGACCTGGGCGTCGGCGGCGATGACGCTCTCGGCGAGCCGGAGGTCGGCGGTCAGCAGCGACCGGGTGGCGCTGCCCATGGCGGCGCCCACCAGACCGGTCATCTCCTGCAGCCGCTCAGCGAGCTGGTCCAGCTCGCTGTGGAAGATGTCGCGCACTTCTCCTCCTGGATGTCTTGAGGTTCCCACTCTGGCCCCTCGCGATGAACGCCGCCCTGTGCGCAGGTGAACACGGGACGACGCACTGACCCGCCCGGAGCAGCCGGGGCGTCTCCGCCGCCCCCGGGCCGTCGCTCCCGCCTATTGTGCCGCTCGTGGACCCCTCCTCGGTGGTCGCCGGCCTCCTGGGGGTGCTGGTCGGCTCCGTCGCCGTGCTCGCCTCCCGCCACGGCGAGCGCGCCCGCTCGGCGCCGCTGCCGCCCCCCGCGCCGGACGACGGTGAGCTGCCCGACGGCGTGCCGGCCCTGCTGGCCGTGCTCGGCGGCCCGGCGGTCGTGGTCGACGTCGCCGACGAGGTCGTGCGGGCCTCGCCCGCCGCGCACGCCGCCGGCCTGGTCCGCGGCCGCGAGCTGGCCTCGCCCGAGCTCGTCGAGGCCGTGCGCGCCGCCCGCCGCGACGGCGAGGTCCGCGAGCTGGAGCTCGAGCTCCCCGGCCGGCCGGGCGGCCCCGGGCGGCGCGTGCTCGGCGTCCGGGTCGCCCCGCTCGGCACCCTGCACGTCGTCGCGCTCGGCACCGACCGCACGGAGGCGCGCCGGCTGGAGGAGGTGCGCCGGGACTTCGTGGTGAACGTCAGCCACGAGCTCAAGACCCCGGTGGGGGCGATGGGCCTGCTGGCCGAGGCCACCGCGGACGCCGCCGACGACCCGACGGCGGTGCGCCGCTTCGCCGGCCGGATGCAGAAGGAGGCGACCCGGCTCGCGGAGCTGGTCCACGACGTCGTCGAGCTCTCCCGGCTCCAGGACGGCGTGCCGCCCACCCGGCCGTCGGTGGTCGACGTCGACGCCGTCGTGGCCGAGGCGGTGGACCGGTGCCGCTCGACCGCCGAGGCCCGCTCGATCGCGGTTGAGGTGGGCGGCACCAGCGGGGCCCGGGTGACCGGGGACGCCGAGCTGCTCACCACCGCGGTGCGCAACCTCGTCGACAACGCGCTGCGCTACTCCGACGCGGGCACCCGCGTCGGCGTCGGGGTGCAGGGCCGCGACGGCTGGGTCGAGGTCAGCGTCACCGACCAGGGCATCGGGATCGGCCCGGAGGAGCGCGAGCGCGTCTTCGAGCGGTTCTACCGGGTGGACCCGGCGCGCTCGCGCGTCACCGGGGGCACCGGGCTGGGCCTGAGCATCGTCAAGCACGTCGCCGTCGGCCACGGGGGCGACGTGCGGCTGTGGAGCCAGGTCGGCCAGGGGTCGACCTTCACGCTGCGCCTGCCGCGGGCGGGCGCAGCCACCGAGCACGTCGTCGAGGAGGAGCGCACCGCATGACCCGGATCCTGGTGGTGGAGGACGAGGAGTCCTTCAGCGACCCGCTGTCGTACCTGCTGCAGCGGGAGGGCTTCGAGGTCGAGGTCGCCGCCGACGGCCACGAGGCCCTAGCGGCGTTCGACCGCAGCGGCGCGGACCTCGTGCTCCTCGACCTCATGCTGCCCGGCCTGCCGGGCACCGAGGTGTGCCGGCAGCTGCGGGCCCGCAGCGCCGTCCCGGTGATCATGGTCACCGCCAAGGACAGCGAGGTCGACGTCGTGGTGGGGCTGGAGCTGGGCGCGGACGACTACGTCACCAAGCCGTACTCCACGCGCGAGCTGCTGGCCCGCGTGCGGGCGGTGCTGCGCCGGCGGGCGGAGCCGGAGGAGCTGCTGCCGGCCACCGTCGAGGTCGGGCCCGTGCGGATGGACGTCGAGCGCCACGTCGTGACCGTCCACGGCGACCCGGTGCGGCTGCCGCTCAAGGAGTTCGAGCTGCTCGAGCTGCTGCTGCGCAACGCGGGGCGGGTGCTCACCCGCCACCAGCTCATCGACCGGGTGTGGGGCTCGGACTACGTCGGGGACACCAAGACCCTCGACGTCCACGTCAAGCGGCTGCGCGCCAAGATCGAGGCCGACCCGTCGGAGCCGACCTTCCTCGTCACCGTGCGCGGGCTCGGCTACAAGGTGGAGCCGGCCCGCGCCCCGGCGTGAGCCGCCGGGCTCAGCCGGTCGCCGAGTCCGACGGCGACAGGGTGCGCGGGGTGGACGTCGCGGACGGCGACCCGGTGACCTCGTCGGTGACCGAGGGGACGGGGCCGGTCGGCGTCACGCCCCCCGCGGAGGAGGGGCTGGCGCCCGCGGTGGTCGTGGGCGCGGCGGCCGTCGGCGTCGGCGTCGGCGTCGGCACGAGCGTGGCGTACATCGGGAAGTTCCCCGTGAGCACCGGCACGGTGACCTCGCTGCTGCTGTCGCCGGTGCTCACGGTCATCGCGATGGTCTCGCCGGGGCGCTCGGCGACGGAGGCGATCGTCGACGTCGTCTCCTCGTCGGGGCCCACGGCCAGCGTGCTCTGCCCGGCGACCGTGAACGTCTCGTCCACGGAGGAGGGCGCCTCGGAGGTGATCGTGACGGACTGCTCGTCGCGGCTGCTGTTGACGATGCGCGCCACGAGCGCGCCCGGCTCGCCCTCGTCCTCGGTGAACACCGCGAGGCTGGCCACCTGCACCGGGCCGAGGTTCACGACCTCGGTGTCGGCCGGCTGGTACCCCTCGGTCGTCGTGTAGGGGTTCGTCGCGCTGCACCCGGCGACCAGGGCCAGGGCGGCGACGGCGAGGGCCGAGGGGGCGAGGGCGCGACGGGCAGCTTCCACGCCACGGATGCTACCGGCGCCGTCCTGGTCGGCGCGGGCGGAGCACGCGTCAGACGCGCCTGTCAACCCCCGTGCGGGGGCCTCGTGCCCCTGACCAGCGCAAACGGCGTCCGGGCGCACCGAGGGGCGGCTGCGGGCGTGGTAAGGTCGTGGTCGCGAAAGGGGACCACCAGATGGCATTCAAGGTCGGTGAGACGGTCGTCTACCCCCACCACGGGGCAGCGCTGATCGAAGAGATCAAGAACCGCACCATCCGCGGCGAGGACAAGCTCTACCTCCGGCTCAAGGTGGCCCAGGGCGACCTGACCATCGAGGTGCCCGCCGAGAACTGCGACCTCGTGGGAGTCCGCGACGTCGTGGACAAGGCCGGTGTCGACCGCGTCTTCGGCGTCCTGCGCGCTCCGTACACCGAGGAGCCCACGAACTGGTCGCGCCGCTACAAGGCCAACCTGGAGAAGCTCGCGTCCGGTGACGTGATCAAGGTGGCCGAGGTCGTGCGCGACCTCTACCGCCGCGACCAGGACCGCGGCCTGTCGGCGGGGGAGAAGCGCATGCTGGCCAAGGCGCGCCAGATCCTCGTCTCCGAGCTCGCGCTGGCGGAGAAGACCCCGGAGGACCGCGCCGAGGCCCTCCTCGACGAGGTCCTGGCGAGCTGAGCGCGTCGCGGGGCGGGCCCTCGGCCCGCCGCGCATGAGCACCGCCTGCGTCCTGGTGGCGGCGGGGTCGGGCAGCCGCCTCGCCGCCGGGCGCCCCAAGGCCCTCGTCGAGGTGGCCGGTCGCCCGCTCCTGCTGCACGCGGCGGAGCGCGCGCTGGCCTCCGGCGTCCTGGACGAGCTCGTGGTCGTCGCGCCGCCCGACCGGGTCGGTGAGGTGGTGGCGCTGGTCGCTCCCCTCGCGGGCCCGGCCGGCGCCGCCGGTGCGGGACCCTCCGTGCGGGTCGTCCCCGGCGGCAGCACCCGCCAGGCGTCCGTGCGGGCGGGTCTCGCCGCGCTCGCCCCGGCGGTGGACGTCGTCCTCGTGCACGACGCCGCCCGGTGCCTCGCACCGCCGGCGCTCTTCGCCGCCGTGGACGCCGCGGTGCGCTCGGGTGCCCCGGCCGTGGTGCCCGGCGTCCCGGTGGCCGACACGATCAGGTCGCTGCCGGGCGGCAGCGGGCGCGGAGCCGTGGTCGACCGCGAGCTGCTCCGCGCCGTCCAGACCCCGCAGGGCTTCGCGCGCCGCGCCCTCGAGGACGCTCACGCCGCGGTGGTGTCGGGGGCCGCGTCCCCGGCGGCGCTGCGCGCGACCGACGACGCGACGCTGGTCGAGCTGGCCGGAGCGCTGGTGCAGGTGGTGCCCGGAGCCGAGGAGGCCTTCAAGGTGACCCGTCCGATCGACCTGGCCCTGGCCGGGGCCCTGCTCGGGGCCGGTGCCGCGTGAGCGCCGCCCCGCTGCCGCGCACGGGCGTCGGCGTCGACGTCCACCCCTTCGCCCCCGAGGGCTCCGGCCGGCCGCTGCGCGTGGCGGGCCTGGACTGGCCCGGCGAGCCGGGCCTGGCCGGCCACTCCGACGCCGACGTGGCCGCTCACGCGGCCTGCGACGCGCTGCTCTCGGCCGCGGGCCTGGGCGACCTCGGCGCCCACTTCGGCACCGCGGAGCCGCAGTGGGCCGGTGCGGCCGGCGTGGTGCTGCTGGCCGAGACCGCCCGCCGGGTGCGCGAGGCGGGGTTCGCCATCGGCAACGTCGCCGTGCAGGTGATCGGGCAGCGGCCCCGCCTGGGCCCGCGCCGGGCTGAGGCCGAGGCGGCCCTCTCGGCGGCGTGCGCCGCGCCGGTGTCGGTCTCGGCCACCACCACGGACGGGCTGGGCCTCACCGGCCGCGGGGAGGGCGTGGCGGCCATCGCCACCGCCCTCGTCGTCGCCGCCGAGGCGCCGCCCCTGGCCCCCTGACCTCCCGGGGCGCACGAGCGAGCACGGGCGACCAGGAGCGCCGTGGGTCAGGCGCCGGTGGCGGTGAGGACGATGAGCACGAGGTTGAGGGCGACGACGGCCGCAGCGACGCCCCAGGCCACCGCGCTCGTCCCGCGCGCGACGACGTCGTCGCCCATCACCGCCCGCGACGCGGTGACCCGCACGAGGGGGACGAGCGCGAAGGGGATGCCGAAGGAGAGCACCACCTGCGAGAGCAGCAGCGCCGTGGTGGGCTCCACGCCGCTGGCCAGCACGAGCAGCGCCGGGACGGCGGTGACCAGGCGCCGGGCCAGGAGCGGGATGCGCCGGCGGAGCAGGCCCTCCATGACCACCGCCCCGGCGTAGCTGCCCACGGAGGAGCTGGCCAGGCCGGAGGCGAGCAGGCCGACGGCGAAGGCCGTGGCCACGCCGCCGCCCAGGGCCTCGCGCACCGCGGCGTGGGCCCCGGCGATCGTGTCGGTGCCGGGCTGGCCGGCCAGGGCCGTCGCGGCCAGGACGAGCAGCCCGGTGTTGACCACGGCGGCGAGCGTCATGGCCACGGCGATGTCGAGGCGCAGCGCCGAGATGAGCTCGCGGCGGCCGGCGCCCGGGGGCCGGTGGCCGTGGCGGTCGGGCATCAGCGCCGAGTGCAGGTAGATCGCGTGGGGCATCACCGTCGCGCCGAGGACGCCCGCGGCGACGAGCACGCTGTCGGCGCCGTCGAAGCGGGGCACCAGGCCCGCGGCCACGTCGGAGGCGGCCGGCGGGTCGAGGACGAGGCCGGTGAGGAACCCGGCGGCGATGACGGCGAGCAGGGTGATCGTCAGGCGCTCGAAGGTGCGCTGGCCGCGCCGGTCGCGCACCGCCAGGACGGCGAGCGAGACCCCGGCGGTGATGACGCCGCCGGCGAGGAGGGGCAGGTCGAACAGCAGCTGCAGGGCGATCGCGCCGCCGACGACCTCGGCGAGGTCGGTGGCCATGACCACGGCCTCGGCCTGCACCCAGTACGCCAGGCGGGCCGGGCGCGAGGCGCGCGCGCCGACCACCGCGGGCAGGGAGCGCCCGGTCACCACCCCCAGGCGGGCGGACAGGTACTGCACGAGCACGGCCACGGCGCTGGCCCCGACCACGACCCAGACGAGCAGGTAGCCGTAGCGGGCGCCCGCGGTGATGTTGGTGGCGACGTTGCCGGGGTCGACGTAGGCGACCGCGGCGACCGCCGCCGGCCCGAGGAGGGCCAGCCGTCCCGCCCACCCGCTCCGCGGCGGCCGACCGCCCGGTGAGCCGGAGCCCACCGGGCGGGAGGTCGCTGCGGAGCCGGTGGGCTCACGCCGGTGGACGGCTCACGGGACGATGAGCCCCGCGGTCTTCGTGCTCGCGGCCAGGAAGCGCTGGGTGGCGTCGGCCCAGTTCACGACGTTCCACCAGGCCTTGACGTAGTCGGCCTTGACGTTGCGGTACTGCAGGTAGAACGAGTGCTCCCACATGTCGAGCATCACGATGGGGGTGATGCCGATCGGGATGTTCCCCTGCTGGTCGTACAGCTGGACGATGACGAGCCTGGACCCGACGCTGTCCCAGGCCAGGATCGACCAGCCCGAGCCCTGGATGGCCAGGGCGTTCGCGGTGAAGTGCGCCCGGAACCCGTCGAAGGAGCCGAAGTGCTCCGCGATGGCCGCGCCCAGCTCGCCGTCCGGCTGGTCGCCGCCGTCGGGGGAGAGGTTCGGCCAGAACACCGAGTGGTTGATGTGCCCGCCGAGGTTGAAGGCGAGGTTCTTCTCCAGGCCGCCGATGGTGGCGAAGTCGTTCTTCTCGCGCGCCTCGGCCATCTTCTCCAGGGCGGTGTTGGCCCCGGCGACGTAGGTGGCGTGGTGCTTGTCGTGGTGGAGCTGCATGATCTCGCCGGAGATGTGGGGCTCCAGCGCGCTGTAGTCGTAGGGCAGGTCCGGCAGCACGTACTCGGCCACGGGTCCCCTCCGTCCTCTGTCGTCACGCGTCGCCGCAGCGGCGCTCGTCAGTGGTGCTCCCGAAGCATTCCCCTCTTGATCCACGGCGGCAACAGCGGGTCAGCGGGCGGGGGCGTCGAGCAGCGCGCCGCGCACGGCCGTCAGCACCGCCTCGGCG
>NZ_JBZYWI010000084.1:0-12711 GCF_058932755.1 Quadrisphaera sp. DVD1 | reverse complement strand
TCGTGACCGCGGTCGCCGTCTACGCCCTCGACCAGGTGACCAAGGCGCTCGCCGTGGCCCACCTCGACCCGGCCCGCCCGGTGGAGGTCCTCGGCTCGCTGCTGCGCCTGCAGCTGGTCTACAACCCCGGCGCGGCGTTCGGCATCGCCACGAGCATGACCTGGGTCTTCACCCTCATCGCCACGGTCGTGGTGATCGCCGTCGTGCGGTACGCGCGCCGGCTCAGCAGCCTCGGCTGGGGGGTCGCCCTCGGCCTCGTCCTGGCCGGCGCCGCCGGGAACCTCACCGACCGCCTCGTCCGCCAGCCCGGGTTCGCCCGCGGGCACGTGGTCGACTTCCTCGAGCTGCCCCACTGGCCGGTGTTCAACGTCGCCGACTCCGCGATCTGCACGGCCGCCGTGATCGTCGCGGTCCTCGCCCTGCGCGGCATCGACGTCGACGGCCGCCGCACCGGGGACGACGACGGTGCTGGGGCGGGCGCGGAGGGCGGCGCGGCCCTGACACCGCCCGTGGGGGATCCCCGTGCCTGAGCGCCGCTCGCTGCCCGTCCCCGACGGCCTCGAGGGCGAGCGCCTGGACGCCGGCCTCTCCCGCCTCCTGGGCCTGTCCCGCTCCCGCGTGGCCGAGGTGGCCGCCGCCGGCGGGGTGCTGCTCGACGGCGTCGTCGTGGGCAAGTCCGAGCGCCTGGTCGCCGGCGCGTGGCTCGAGGTGGAGCTGCCGGACGAGCGCGCCGCGCCGGCCGTGGTGGCCGAGCCGGTGCCCGGCATGCGGATCGTCCACGACGACGACGACCTCGTCGTGGTCGACAAGCCCGTCGGGGTGGCCGCCCACCCCAGCCCCGGATGGAGCGGGCCGACGGTGGTCGGCGGCCTGGCCGCCGCGGGCTACCGCATCGCCACCTCCGGCGCCGCCGAGCGCCAGGGCGTGGTGCACCGCCTCGACGTGGGCACCTCCGGCCTCATGGTCGTGGCCAAGGGCGAGCACGCGTACTCCGTGCTCAAGCAGGCCTTCCGCGACCGCACGGTGGAGAAGACGTACCACGCGCTGGTGCAGGGCCACCCCGACCCGTCGACCGGCACCGTCGACGCCCCGATCGGGCGCCACCCCACCGCCGACTACAAGTGGGCGGTCACCTCGGCCGGCAAGCCGAGCATCACCCACTACGCGACGCTCGAGGCCTTCGCCGCCGCCAGCCTGCTCGAGGTCCACCTCGAGACCGGGCGCACCCACCAGATCCGGGTGCACTTCTCCGCCCTCCGCCACCCCTGCGTCGGCGACCTCACCTACGGCGCGGACCCGACGCTGGCCGCCCGCCTGGGCCTGGCGCGCCAGTGGCTGCACGCCGTGGGCCTGGCCTTCACCCACCCGGGCACCGGGCAGTGGGTGAGCTTCACCAGCGCGTACCCGGCCGACCTCGCGAGCGCCCTGGAGCGCCTGGCCGACGCCTGAGCGGTCGAGCCGGCGCGGGCGGGTAGGGGACCGGCATGAGCACGCTGCCTCCCGCCGCCCCCCTGCCCACCGACCGCCGGGTCGGCACCGTCCTCGTCGCCGGCGTCGGCGGCGTCATCGGCCGCTCCGTCGCGATCGAGCACGCCCGCCTCGGCCACCGCGTGGTCGGGCTGTCCCGGCGGGTGCCGGCCGACCTGCCCGAGGGCGTCGAGCACCGCGCGGTCGACCTCGCCGACCCGCACCTGGACGCCGCCTCCGCCCTGGACGGCGTGGACGACGTCACGCACCTCGTCTTCGCCGCCTACGTCGAGTCCGGCCCCCCGGCGGCGCTCGTGGCGCCGAACACGGCGCTGCTGGCCGCGGCGGTCGACCTCGCGCAGCGCGCCGGCCCGCTCTCGCACGTGACCCTCTACCAGGGCGGCAAGGCCTACGGCGCGCACCTGGGCGCCTTCAGGACCCCCGCGAAGGAGAGCGACCCGCGGCTGGTCGCCCCGAACTTCTACTACGCGCAGGAGGACCTGCTGCGCGAGTGCGGCGCCGCCGACGGCTTCGCCGTGACGATGCTCCGCCCGGAGGCCGTGATCGGCTACGCCACCGGCAACCCGATGAACCTGCTCATGGCGGTCGCCGTCTACGGCAGCGTCTGCGCCGCCGTCGGGGCGCCGCTGGCCTTCCCCGGCACGCGGGCCGCGTACGAGGCGCTCTACCAGTCCACCGACGCCGAGCTGCTGGCGCGCGCCACGGCCTGGGCCGGCGCCAGCGCGGCGGCCGACGGGCAGGTCTTCAACGTCACGAACGGCGACCAGTACCGCTGGGCCAACCTCTGGCCGGCCCTGGCGGAGGCCTTCGGCACCGAGGTCGGGCACCCGCTGACCTCGCCGCTGGGCGACGCGATGTCGGACAAGGAGCCGCTGTGGACCCGGCTCGTCGAGCGCCACGGCCTGCGCCCGACCCCGTGGCAGGACCTCGTGCGCTGGCAGTTCGCCGACTTCATCTTCAGCTCCGGCTACGACAACGTGAGCTCGACGATCAAGCTGCGCCAGGCCGGGTTCGCCGACTGCGTGGACAGCGAGGACCGCTACCTCGAGCTGCTCGAGCGGCTGCGCGCCGACCGCGTCATCCCGCCCGCCGGTGCTCGGGCCTGACGCCGCGCGGGCGCTGGTGCTGGCCTGCACGGCGCCCGCTCCGGTGCCCCTCGTCCCCGAGGTGGTGCTGCGCCAGGGAGGGGGCGTCGTGCCCCTGTGGGAGCAGGTGGAGCGGGTCACCGGGCGCACCGGCACCGCGCCGCCGTTCTGGGCCTTCCCCTGGGCGGGGGGCCAGGCGCTCGCGCGCCACGTGCTCGACCACCCCGAGGAGGTGGCCGGGCGCAGCGTCCTCGACCTGGCGTCGGGCTCGGGCCTCGTGGCGGTCGCCGCAGCGCTCGCCGGCGCCGCGCCGGTGACCGCCGCCGAGGTCGACGAGCTGGCCGTGGCCGCGACGGGCCTCAACGCCGCGGCCAACGGCGCGGCCGTGGACGCCGTCCTGCGCGACGTCCTCGCGGGGGACGGCGAGGGCGCGGACGTCGTGCTCGCCGGCGACGTGTTCTACGAGCGGGCCATGGCCGAGCGGGTGCTGCCCTTCCTCCGCCGGGCCGCCGGGCGCGGCGCGTCCGTGCTCGTCGGCGACCCCGGGCGGGCCTACCTGCCGGCGTCCGGGCTGGAGCCGGTGGCGGTGCACGAGGTGCCGGTCGTGGCCGAGCTGGAGGACGCCGCCACCAAGCGGACCACCGTCTGGCGGCTCGTGCCGTGAGCCGGGTCAGCCGGCGCCTGTCGTTCGTGCTGCGCCACGACCCCGCCAGCGTCGGCATCGCCCTGGACGCGGCGGGCTGGGCGGACGTCGGCGAGCTCCTGCGCGCCCTCGCGGCGCACGGGAGCCCGCTGAGCCGCGCGGAGCTCGAGGCCGAGGTGGCCCGCGACGCCAAGCGGCGCTTCGCCCTGGACCCCAGCGGCACCCGCATCCGGGCCAGCCAGGGCCACAGCGTGCCCGTGGACCTCGGCTACGCCCCCCAGGACCCCCCGCCGGTGCTCTTCCACGGGACGCCGGCCCGCAGCGTCCCGGCGATCCTGCGCGAGGGCCTGCGCCGCGGCTCCCGGCACGCGGTGCACCTGAGCCCGGACGAGGCCACGGCGCGCGCGGTGGGGGCGCGCCGGGGGTCGGCCGTCGTCCTGCGCGTGGACGCCGCCGCGCTGGCGGCCTCGGGGGCGGCGTTCACCCGCTCGGCCAACGGCGTGTGGCTCGTCGACGCCGTCCCGCCGCAGCACCTCGCGGTAGTCGGGGGAGCGCCCACGCCGAGCCTGCCGGACACGCCGCCGGCTGTCCGGACCCGGACCTAGACTTCCCTCGCCGTCGGGCTCGAGAGCCGTCCCTGGGCCGACGCGGAGGAGGACCCCACATGCCGTCTGGCGCCAGCGACTCGTTCGCCCACCTGCACGTCCACACCGAGTACTCGATGCTGGACGGCGCGGCGCGGGTCGACGAGCTGTTCGAGGAAGCCGCCCGGATGGGCATGCCCGCCCTGGCGACCACCGACCACGGCTTCGTCTTCGGCGCCTACGAGTTCTGGAAGGCCGGCCGCAAGCACGGGGTCAACCCGGTGATCGGCGTGGAGGCCTACGTCACGCCCGGCACCTCGCGCTTCGACCGCACCCGGGTGAAGTGGGGCGACGCCAGCGCCGGGCGCGACGACGTCTCCGGCGGCGGCGCCTACACGCACATGACGATGCTCGCGAAGACCACCTCGGGCATGCACAACCTCTTCCGCCTCGCCTCGCGGGCGAGCCTGGAGGGGCACTTCTACAAGCCCCGGATGGACCGCGAGCTGCTGTCGCTGTACGGCAGCGACATCATCGCCACCACCGGCTGCCCCTCGGGCGAGGTCCAGACCCGCCTGCGCCTGGGCCAGTACGACGAGGCCCGGGCGGCCGCGGCCGACTTCCGCGACATCTTCGGCGCCGAGAACTACTACGCCGAGCTCATGGACCACGGGCTGGGCATCGAGCGCCGCGTCCAGAAGGACCTGCTCCGCCTGGCGAAGGACCTGGGCCTGCCCCTGGTCGCCACCAACGACCTGCACTACACGCGCCCCGAGCACGCCGAGGGCCACGCGGCGCTGCTGTGCGTGCAGTCCGGCTCGACCCTCGCCGACCCCAACCGGTTCAAGTTCGACGCCGACGAGTTCTACCTCAAGACCCCGGCCGAGATGCGCGAGCAGTGGCGGGAGCTTCCGGAGGCCTGCGACAACACCCTGGCCATCGCCGAGCGCTGCTCGGTCGACTTCACCGAGGGCATGGGCACCTACATGCCGCGCTTCCCGGTGCCGGAGGGGGAGAGCGAGACCTCCTGGTTCGTCAAGGAGGTCGAGCGCGGCCTGCAGATGCGGTTCAAGGGCGCCGTGCCCGACGCCTCGCGCAAGCAGGCCGAGTTCGAGACCGGCGTCATCACGCAGATGGGCTTCGCCGGCTACTTCCTCGTCGTGGCCGACTTCATCCGCTGGGCCAAGCGCAACGGCATCCGCGTGGGCCCGGGCCGAGGCTCGGGCGCGGGGTCGATCGCCGCGTACGCGCTGGAGATCACCGACCTCGACCCCCAGCGGCACGGCCTGATCTTCGAGCGGTTCCTCAACCCCGACCGCGTCTCGATGCCCGACTTCGACGTCGACTTCGACGAGCGCCGCCGCGGCGAGGTGATCAAGTACGTCACCGACAAGTACGGCGAGGACCGCGTCGCCCAGATCGTCACCTACGGCACGATCAAGGCCAAGCAGGCGGTCAAGGACGCCTCCCGCGTGCTGGGCTACCCCTTCGCCATGGGCGACCGGATCACCAAGGCGATGCCCGCCGCGGTGATGGGCAAGGACGTCCCGCTGTCGAAGATCTTCGACAAGGACCACCCCCGCTACGCCGAGGGCGCGGAGTTCCGCACGCTCCACGACGGCGACGCCGAGGTGCAGAAGGTCGTCGGCACGGCCAAGCAGCTCGAGGGCCTCAAGCGCCAGTGGGGCGTGCACGCCGCCGGCGTGATCATGTCGAGCGAGCCGCTGATCGACCTCATCCCGATCATGCGCCGCGAGCAGGACGGCCAGGTGATCACGCAGTTCGACTACCCGAGCTGCGAGGCCCTGGGCCTGATCAAGATGGACTTCCTCGGCCTGAGGAACCTCACGATCATGGACGACGCGCTCAAGAACATCGAGCGCAACCGCGGCGACGTCGTCGTGCTGGAGGAGCTCGAGCTCGACGACCCCGAGACCTACGCCCTGCTCCAGCGCGGCGACACCCTCGGCGTCTTCCAGTTCGACGGCGGCCCGATGCGCTCGCTGCTGCGGCTCATGCGCCCCGACAACTTCGAGGACATCTCCGCCGTCGGCGCCCTGTACCGGCCGGGCCCGATGGGCGCCGGCTCGCACACCAACTACGCCCTGCGCAAGAACAAGCAGCAGGCCGAGACCCCGATCCACCCCGAGCTCGAGGAGCCCCTGCGGGACGTCCTCGGCACGACGTACGGCCTGATCGTGTACCAGGAGCAGGTCATGGCCATCGCCCAGAAGGTGGCCGGCTACTCCCTGGGCCAGGCGGACCTGCTGCGCCGCGCGATGGGCAAGAAGAAGAAGTCCGAGCTGGACAAGCAGTACGAGATCTTCTCCGGCGGCATGGCCGAGCGCGGCTTCTCCGCCGCGGCCGTCAAGGCCCTGTGGGACGTGCTGCTGCCGTTCTCCGACTACGCCTTCAACAAGGCCCACTCCGCGGCGTACGGCGTGGTCTCGTACTGGACCGCCTACCTCAAGGCCCACTACCCGGCCGAGTACATGGCCGCCGTGCTCACGAGCGTGCGCGACGACAAGGACAAGTCGGCGCTCTACCTCAACGAGTGCCGCCGCATGAAGATCACGGTCCTGCCCCCCGACGTGAACTCCTCGATCGGCACCTACGCCGCCGTCGGGCCGGACATCCGCTTCGGCCTGGCCGCGGTGCGCAACGTCGGCGAGAACGTCGTCGAGGCGATCGTCGCCGCGCGCGAGGCGGAGGGGAAGTTCACCTCCTTCTCCGACTTCCTGTCCAAGGTGCCCGCGGTGGTCTGCAACAAGCGGACCATCGAGTCCCTCATCAAGGCCGGCGCCTTCGACTCCCTCGGGCACACCCGCCGCCAGCTGCTCGACGCGCACGAGAGCGCCGTCGACCAGGTGATCGGCATCAAGCGCGAGGAGGCCCGCGGCCAGTACGACCTGTTCGCCGGGCTGGGCGACGACGGCGGCGCCGGCGGGCAGCACGACCTGTCGATCCAGCTGCGCGACCTGCCCGAGTGGGACAAGCACGACCTCCTCGCCCGCGAGCGCGAGATGCTCGGCCTGTACGTCAGCGACCACCCCCTCTTCGGCCTGGAGCGGGTGCTCTCCGACGCCGCGGACTGCTCGATCGCCTCGCTGGTCGCCGACGACTCCCGCCAGGACGGCAGCTTCGTCACCATCGCGGGGCTCGTCACCGGCCTGCAGCGCAAGATGACCAAGCAGGGCAAGCAGTGGGCGATCGCCACCGTCGAGGACCTCGAGGGCGCGGTGGAGGTGCTCTTCTTCCCCCAGACCTACGAGGCGGTCGCCCACCAGCTGGCCACCGACGTCGTCGTGGTGGTGCGCGGGCGGCTCAGCCGGCGCGACGACGTGCCCTCGCTGCACGCCCAGGAGCTGACCCTGCCCGACACGTCCGTGGGCAGCGACGGCCCGGTGGTCATCGTGCTGCCGGAGCAGCGCTGCACGACGCCGACCGTGGGGCGCCTCAAGAGCGTGCTGGAGGACCACCGCGGCCGCACCGAGGTGCGGCTGTGCCTGGTCACCCACGACAAGCAGCTGACGATGACCCTGGAGGGGCACAGCGTCACGCCGTCGCCGTCGCTGTTCGGCGACCTCAAGGCGCTGCTGGGGCCGAGCTGCCTGGCCTGAGACGCGTGCTGCCCGGCCTGGGGCGCGCCCTGCCGCTCGTGCTCCCGGCGCTCCTCGGCCTGCCGGTCGGGCTCGCGTGGTGGCTGCTGGCGCCGACGGCGCCGGTGGGCGCGCTGTCCACCGGCACCCTCGTGGCGCCGTCCGCGCCCGAGCTGGCCGCCGGCCAGGACGGCGTCCTCGTGCTGCTGGGGGCGGGCGCCGGCCTGGTCTGCGGGCTTGCGGCCGTCGTGCGCAGCGGCCCCTCGCCGAGCGCTCGCAGCCTCGCGGTGCTCGCCGGCTGCGTGCTCGGCTCGCTGGTGGCCTGGGCCGTGGGGGTGCTGCTGGGGCCCGAGCCGGTCGCCGAGCAGCTCGCCGCGCGGGCCGCCACCGGCTCCGACCGCCCGCCGGTCAGCCCGCTGACCGTGCACACCTGGGCGGTGCTGCTCGTCTGGCCGGTGGTGGCAGCCCTGGTCGCCACGGCCGGGCACCTCGCCTCGGCCTGGGCCTCGCGGCCCCCGGCCCCGCCCGACGACGCCGAGTGGGGCGGGGAGCTCAGCCCGCCACCGGCGCGGTGACCGCACCGGTGAGCGCGACGAGGTCGGCCGGGGCCAGCTCGACGTCCAGCCCCCGGCGCCCCGCGCTGACGAGCACGGTGGGGTGCTCGAGCGCGCCGGCGTCGACGACGGTGCGCAGGCGGCGCCGCTGCCCGAGCGGGCTGATCCCGCCCACCACGTAGCCGGTGGCCCGCTCGGCGGCGGCCGGCTCGGCCATCCCCGCCCGCTTGCCGCCGACGGCGGCGGCCAGGGCCTTGAGGTCGAGGCGGCGCTCGACCGGGACGACGGCCACGACGAGGGCGCCGTCCACGCTCGCCACCAGCGTCTTGAGCACCCGCGCCGGGTCCACGCCCAGCGCGGCGGCGGCCTCGAGGCCGTAGCCCCCGGCGGCCGCGGCCACGGCCGGGTCGTGCGCATAGGCGTGCACGGTGTGGGCCACCCCGGCCGCGGCCAGCGCCCTGGTCGCCGGGGTCGCCCCGGCCGCCGCGCGGCTCACGCCCGCGCCGCGTCCGGGACCGGCGCGTACCGGGCCCCCAGGTCGGCGAACAGGTCGGCGTTGAGGGTGAAGGCGCGGGAGGCCTCCGCCGCGGCCCGGGCGCGCTCGGCGGCGTCCCACGGCACGGCGTCCAGCGCCGCCCGGTAGCGGTCCTTGTACGGCTTGGGGCGCGCGATGCCCTCGAAGACGTAGAACCGGACGCCGTCCAGCTCGAGGTCGTAGGCGCGCCCGACCAGGCGCCGGATGACCTGCCCGCCGGAGAGGTCCCCGAGGTAGCGGACGTAGTGGTGCGCGACGAGACCGGCGGGCCAGTCGTAGGCCACCTCCCGCAGCCGGTCCCGGTACCGCTGCGTCGCCGGCAGGGGGACGAGCGCCTCGCGCCAGGACGCCCCGAGCAGGTGCGCGAGGTCGGCCTCCAGCGAGGGCAGGCGGACCAGGGCCGGGTCGAGGAACGGCCGCACGTCCGGGTGCCCCGCCTGCGCCGCGGCCGCCTCCTCCAGCACCGCGTAGACCAGGTGGGTCTGCGCCAGGAGCGCGGCGTAGGCGTCGCGCGGCAGCCGGCCCTCCAGCAGGGCGGTGACGAACCCCGAGCCCTCGGCCGCCTCGTGGTCGGCGCGGGTGGCGCGCCTCAGGTGGGCGGCGAAGCCCTCGGGCTCAGCGCTCATCGCCGGACCCCGCGGCGCCCCAGCCGCCCGCGTCGACGCCGCCGGGCACGGGCGCCGCGGGGTCGTAGGGGGTGCGGGTGAAGACGAACGTCCCCAGGTCGAGCGCCACCACGCCCCCGCCGCCGTCGAGCACCGGCCGCAGGGGCTCGCCGGCGTGGTAGCCGTCCAGGCCGACCCAGGTGCCGTCGTCGCGGCGGCGGAAGCGCGAGGCCCGCCCGCGCCCGCGCAGGGGCAGCAGGTCCAGGAGCCCGTCGGCGCGCAGGCGCAGGCCGTACCCGGTGGTGCCCCAGTACCAGGTGCCGGCCAGCGCGAGCGCGTCCGCGTCGACGTCGGCCGCCGGTGCCCACGGCTCCACCACGCGCGGCTCCCGCTCGCGCACGGTCGCCAGCATCCGCGTGGTCATCCCGGCGTCCAGGCCCGACGTGGCGTTGGCGAGCACGACCGCGCCGGTGCCCTGCTCGACGTCGACGAAGACCCCGGCGAGGAAGCCGGGCATCGAGCCGCCGTGGCCGACGAGCGTGGCGCCCTCCACCCGCACGACCTGCAGGCCCAGGCCGTAGGCGGCCCAGCCGGGCCCGGAGGCGTCGACCGCCGCGGGCTCGCGCATCTCCGCGAGCGTGTCGGCGCCGAGCACGCCGGCGGTGTCGCCGAGGAGGAAGGCGGCGAACCGGCCGAGGTCGCCCAGGGTGGCCCACAGCTGGCCGGCCGGCGCCATGGCCCCGGCGTCGTGCTCGGGCTCGGGCAGCACGACGTCGGCCCACGGGTGCACCGCCCAGCCCCGCGCGGCCCGCCCGGACGGGCGCGGGCTCGTGCGCGCCATGCCCAGGGGGAGCAGGACCTCCTCGCGCACGACGTCGGCCCAGGCGCGGCCCCGCAGCCGCGCGACCACCTCGCCGAGGGCGCCGAAGCCGAGGTTGGAGTAGTGGAAGCGGCGCCCGGCGCCGTGCGGCACCTCCGAGGCGGCGGTGAACCGGCTCGCGAGCTCGGCCCAGCCCCCGCCGGGGGTGCGCTCCCACCACTCTCCGGGGCTCTCGGCGCGCAGGCCGGCGTCGTGGGCGAGCAGCTGGCCGACCGTGCGGTCACCGAAGGGGGTGCCCGGCACGTGGCGCTCGAGCGGGTCGTCCAGGTGCAGGCGGCCCTCGTCGCGCAGGCGCATCACGGCGACCGCGGTGACCGTCTTGGTGATCGAGCCGAGGCGGTACTGGACGTCGGTGTCCGGCGCCGCGCCGTCCACCAGCCCGCGGCCGGTGGCCCAGGCCAGCCCGCCCCCGCGCACCAGGCCCGCGACCAGGCTCGGCAGGCGCCCGTCGCGCTGCACCCGCGCGGCGTCGGCCAGGAGGAGGCGGGCGGTGGTCGGGTCCAGCGGGGTGGGGGAGGGCGCGTCGCTCACGGCCGCGACCCTACGACCGCCGGGCGCCGGGCGTGCTCGGCGCCCGCCGGGCGCCGGGCCGCGGGGGCACCCGTGTCACATCCGCGCCGCCCGCGGTGCTCCACGGCCATGGACTCCAGCGCCGACGCGCTCGCCGACGTGCTCGTCGTCGGGGCAGGTCTCGCCGGCCTGCACACGGCCACGCTGCTCGCCCGCCGCGGGCACGACGTGCTGCTGGCCGAGCGGCGCCCCCGCCTCACGGGGGCCATCCGCACGACCGGGATCTTCGTGCGCCGGACGCTCGACGACTTCCCCCTGCCGCCGGAGCACCTCGGGCCGCCGATCCGCCGCGTGGTGCTCCACCCCCCGGGGCTGCGCCGCCCGGTCACCCTCGTGAGCGAGCGCGACGAGTACCGGGTCGGCGACATGGCGCCGCTGTACGCGGCCGCGGCCCGCTCCGCCGCGGACGCCGGCGTGCGGGTGGTGCTGGGCGCCCGCTACGCCGGCCGGTGCGAGGGCACCTCCCTCCTGGCCGGCCCCGACGGACCCACCCGGGTGCGGGCGCGCTTCGTCGTCGGCGCCGACGGCGCCCGCTCGCGCGTCGCCCGCGACCTCGCCCTCGACCGCAACACCTCCCTGCTGGTCGGCGCCGAGGAGGTCTTCGCCGTCCCCGACCGCGGTGCGCCCCCGGTGTTCCACTGCGTCCTCGACCCCTCGGTGGCCCCGGGCTACCTGGCGTGGGTCGTCGACGACGGGCAGCACGCCCACGTCGGCGTGGCCGGGTACGCCGACCGCTTCCCCCGGGGCCTGCGCCGGGCCCTGGAGGAGTTCCGCGCCCGCGCCCCCGGGCTGCCGGGCGCGGACGGCCCGGACCGCCCCGAGGAGGTGGAGCGGCGCGGCGGCCCGATCCCCGTCGGCGGCCTGCTGCGCCGGATCGGCTGCCCCGACGGGCTGCTCGTCGGCGACGCCGCCGGGGCCGTCTCCCCGCTGACCGCCGGCGGCCTCGACCCGTGCCTGCGGCTGTCGGAGCTGGCCGCCGACGTCCTGGACGACGCCCTGCGCTCCGGGCGGCCGGACGCCCTCGCCCGCTACGACGGCGCCGCGCTGCGGGCCCGCTTCCGGGGGCGGCTGCTGCTGCGCCGGGGACTGGCGCAGGTGCGCACGCCCGCGCTCGCGGCGGCGGCCTTCCCGCTGCTGCGCACGCCGCTCGGGAGGGCCGCGGCGCGCCGGGTCCTCTTCGGCGACCGGTCGTTCCCGGACCCGCCGTCCGGGTGAGGAGCCGGCCCGCCCGCCCGGTCCCGCCCCGGCGGTGTCACATCCGCGGCCTCGGCGGTGCTCACACACCATGGAGCTGGTTCAGCACGGACGAGCGGCGCCCACCGCCCTCCTGGTGACGACCGCAGCGACGACCGCAGCGACGACCGCAGCGGCGGCCGGGGCCGCGGGGGTCGCGGAGGGCAGGATGACGCGCGTGGCGGTGACCGGGCCGGACGGCGGCGCCGTGCGCCCCGACCTCGAGGAGGTCTTCCGCCGCGACTACCGGCTGGTCGTCGGCGTGGCCGCGCGCGTGCTCGGCTCGCGGGACCAGGCCGAGGACGTCGCCCAGGACGTCTTCCTGTCCTTCGGCCGCTCCTCGGTGCCGGCCGCCGAGGCCCGCGGCTGGCTCTCCGTGGCCGCCGCCCACACCGCCCTGAACCTCATCCGCTCGGGGCGCCGGCGCGCCTCCCGCGAGACCGCCGTCGCGGAGGAGGCCGTCGTCCCCGACGTCGTCGAGGCGGTGGTCACCCTCGAGGAGCGCGACCGCGTGCGCGCGGCGCTGGCGCGCCTGCCCCGCAAGCAGGCCGTCGCCCTGGTCCTGCGGCACAGCGGCCTGAGCTACGCCGACGTCGCCGCGACGCTCGGCATGTCCCCCGGGAGCGTCGGCACGACCGTGCGGCGCGCCGAGTCCACCCTGCGCGAGGAGCTGACCCCCGATGCGTCATCCCACTGACGGCGTGCTGCGCCGGCTGCTCGACGAGCCGGCCGGCGTGGCGGACGCCGACCGGCAGCACGTCGCCGGCTGCCCGCAGTGCCTGGACGAGCTGGCCGCGGTGCGCCGCGACGCCGCCCTCGTCGGCGCGGTCCTGACGGCCGACGACGCCCGCGTCGCGGCGGACGGGGCGGCGCACGGGGCGGCGGAGGGAGCGGCGGACGTGGACGCCGCCTGGCGGCGCCTGGCGGCCGCTGCT
>NZ_JBZYWI010000083.1:0-12795 GCF_058932755.1 Quadrisphaera sp. DVD1 | reverse complement strand
CGGTGGCACCGGGAGTGCCGCCGACGGCGCCCGCCGCCCCGGTCACGTCACCGACGGCCGAGCCGAGCGCTGCCGCGGACCCGCTGCACGGCGACGACCCAGCCGCGGCGGTGCCGGTGCTGGCGGCGCTGCGGGCGCGCGCCTACGCCGAGGCCGACCCCGGGCTGCTCGCGCCCGTCGACGTCGCCGGCTCGCCCGCCGCCGCCGGGGACGCGGCGAACCTCCAGCCGCTCGCGGTCGCCGGCACCCGCCTCGACGGCCTGGAGCTGGAGGTCCTCGACTCTGCCGTCGTGGGGGGCAGCGCCGACACCCCGCACGTGCGCACGACGGTCGTGACGTCAGCCCACCGGCAGGTCCGCGACGGCGCGGTGGTGGCCGAGGTGCCGGCGTCCGAGCCCGTGACCTCGGTGCTCGTCCTCGCCCGCGAGGACGGCCGGTGGCAGGTCGCCGACACCCGGTGACGGCGCTGCGCCCGCCTCGACCGCACTTCTCCCCAGAAGTGCGGTCAGGAAGGGCTACTGAACCGCACTTCTCCCCAGAAGTGCGGTCAGGAGGGGCCCGGGAACCGCACTTCTCCCCAGAAGTGCGGTCAGGAGGGGGCCGGGAGAGCGCGGGCCGGGGAGCGGCGCGGGTCAGCGCGCGGTGAGCCAGCGCGCCGCGGACGCGACGTCGGGGGAGGCGAAGGTGAAGCCCGCCCCGGTGAGCACCTCGGGCAGCACCCGGCGGCTGGCGAGGACCTCCTCGGCGAAGTCCCCGAGCGCCGCCTTGAGGGCGATGCCCGGGACGGGCAGCACCGCGGGCCGGTGCAGCGCCCGTCCCAGCGCCTTGACGAGGTCGCCGACGGGGGCAGGCTCGGGGGCGACGAGGTTCACCGGGCCCGCCACGTCGGCGGTGAGGAGGAAGTCGATCGCCCGCAGCTCGTCCTCGAGGGTGATCCACGACCACCACGCGCTCCCGGAGCCCAGCGGGCCTCCGACGCCCAGGCGCAGCAGCGGCAGGAGGGGCCCGAACGCCCCGCCGGTGGGTGCCATCACCAGGCCGGTGCGCAGCGACGCCACCCGGATCCCGGCCGCGCGAGCGGGCTCGGCCGCGGCCTCCCACGCCACGCAGACCTGTGCCAGGAACTCCTCGCTCGGTGTGGAGGCCTCGGTGAGGACCTCCTCGCCGCGGTCGCCGTAGTAGCCGCTCGCGCTGCCCTGCAGCAGGACCGCCGGTGGGGTGCCGAGCGACGCCAGCGCGCGGGCGAGGGTGGCGGTAGCGCCGGTGCGCGAGTCGAGGATGGTCCGGCGGTAGGCCTCCGTCCAGCGCCGGTCGCCCACGCCCGCTCCGGCGAGGTTCACCGCGGCGTCCACCCCGGCCAGCGCGGCGGGGTCGAGGACGCCGGCCGCGGGGTCCCAGCGCACCTCGCCGGGCGCGGTGGGCTCGCGGCGCACCAGCCGGACGACGTCGTGGCCCGCGGCGCGCCAGCGACGCACGAGCGGCGTCCCGATCATGCCGGAGGCGCCGGCGACGACGATCCTCATCGCTGTCCCCGGCGCCTCCCGCTCGCCCTCAGAGCCCGAGGTCCGCCTCGAACGCGCCCTCTTCCAGGCGCGCCTTGAGCGCGGACAGGAACCGGCCGGCGTCCGCGCCGTCGACGAGGCGGTGGTCGTAGGACAGCGCCAGGTACATCAGGGAGCGGATGGCGATGCTCTCCCCGCCGTCGGCGTCGGTCACCACGGCCGGACGCTTGACGACCGCGCCGGTGCCGAGGATGGCCACCTGCGGCTGGTTGATGATCGGGGTGTCGAACAGGGCCCCGCGGCTGCCGGTGTTGGTGATGGTGAAGGTGCCGCCGCCGAGCTCGTCGGGCGTGACCTTGTTGTCGCGCGTGCGCTTGGCGAGGTCGGCGATCCGCCGCGCGATGCCCGCGATGTTGAGGTCACCGGCGTCCTTGATCACCGGCACGAGCAGGCCGCGCTCGGTGTCGACGGCGATGCCGATGTTCTCCTGCGGGTGGTAGACGATCGAGTCGCCCTCGATGCTGGCGTTGACCTGCGGGAACTGCTTGAGGGTCTCGATCGCGGCGAGCGTGATGAAGGGCAGGAACGACAGGCTGGCGCCCTCGCGGGCCTTGAAGTCGTCCTTGGCCCGGGCGCGGAGCCGGGCGATCCGCGTGACGTCGACCTCGACCACGCTGGTCAGCTGCGCCGAGACCTGCAGCGACTCGACCATCCGCGAGGCGATCACCTTGCGCAGGCGCGTCATCTTCTCGGTGGTGCCGCGCTTGGCGCCCACCTGGACGGCGGGGCGCGAGGACGCGGACGGCGAGGAGGACGCCGCGGGCGCCGGAGCAGCGGCCGGGGCCTTGGCCTTCTCGGCCTCCGCGCGCTGGCGCTCGGCGGCGTCGAGCACGTCCTGCTTGCGGATCCGCCCGCCGACGCCGGTGCCGGTCAGCGAGGACAGCGAGACGCCCTGCTGCGCGGCGAGCTTGCGCACCAGCGGCGTCACGTACGGGGACACGTCACCGCTGGGGGCCTTGTCGGGCTCCTCGCCGAGCGGCGGGCGCACCGGGCCGCCGGTCTGCGGGGCGATGGAGTTGTAGTCCTCGCGCACCTGCTCCGGCTCCGGGCCGTCGGCCGGGGCCTCCTGCGCGAGCTGGCTCTGCGGCTGCCCGGCGTCGGACTGCCCGGCGCTCTGCCCGGCGTCCTCGCGGCTCGGCGGGCTCGACTGCGCCGGCGCCGAGGGCCGGCCGGAGGTCTGGCCGGACGAGGCGGGGGCGTCGCCGCGGGCCTCGGCGGTCTTCTGCTCCACCTGGCCCTGCGCCTCTGCGGCGGCCTGCTCGCGCAGCGCCACCTCGTCGGCCAGGCCGCCGCCCGCGGCGTCGTCGGAGCCGTCGGAGCCGCCCGAGCCGCCGCTGGCGCTGCCCACCATCGCCAGGCGCGCGCCGACCTCGACCGTCTCGTCCTCCGCCACGAGGATCTGCAGCACCGTGCCCGCCACGGGGGAGGGGATCTCGGTGTCGACCTTGTCGGTGGAGACCTCGAGCAGCGGCTCGTCGACCTCGACGGTGTCGCCCTCGGCCTTGAGCCAGCGGGTGACGGTGCCCTCGGTGACGCTCTCGCCCAGCGCCGGCATGGTGACGGGGACGGCGTCGCCGCCACCGCCCTGCCCGCCGGAGGAGCCGCCGTCGGGAGAGGCGACCATGCCGCCGCCGGGGCCCTCGCTCTCGACCGCGGGCTGCCCCGCGCTCGCCTGGGAGGCGGCCTCGTGCTGCGCGGCGGGCTCGGGCGCGCTGGCGGGCTCAGGGGTGCTGGCGGGCTCGGGGGCGCTGGCGGGCTCGGGGGCGCTGGACGCCGCAGGGGCGCCGCCGTCGGCCGAGCCCTCGCTGCCGTCGCCGATCACCGCGAGCGCGGCGCCGACCTCGACCGTCTCGTCCTCCTGGACGAGGATCTCCTGCAGGACGCCAGAGACCGGCGAGGGGATCTCGGTGTCGACCTTGTCGGTGGAGACCTCCAGCAGCGGCTCGTCGACCTCCACCCGCTCACCGACCTGCTTGAGCCACCGCGTGACGGTGCCCTCGGTGACGCTCTCGCCGAGGGCGGGCATCTGCACGGAGTCGGACATCAGGTCTCCTGTCTCTCCGGCCACGGGTGGCGGCCGTCTCGCATCGTCGCGGGTCGCGGTGGTGCTGGTCGGGAAGCGCTGGTCGCCGGGGGGCGCTCAGGCGTGGGAGTGCAGCGGCTTGCCGGCCAGGGCCAGGTGCGCCTCGCCCATCGCCTCGTTCTGGGTGGGGTGGGCGTGGATGAGCTGGGCGACCTCCTCGGGGTAGGCCTCCCAGTTCACGATCAGCTGGGCCTCGCCCACCTGCTCCCCGATCCGCGATCCCACCGCGATGACCCCGACGACGGGGCCGTCCTTGCGGCGGACGAGCTTGACGAAGCCGGCGGTGCCGATGATCTGGCTGCGCCCGTTGCCGCCGAGGTTGTACTCGTAGGTCTCCACGGCGTCGGCGCCGTAGGTCTCCCGCGCCTGGGCCTCGCTGAGCCCGACGGAGGCGATCTCGGGGTCGCTGTAGGTGACGCGCGGGACGCCGGAGTCGACGACCGGCACGGGGTCGAGGCCGGCGATCTCCTCGGCGACGAAGATGCCGTGGGCGAAGCCGCGGTGGGCCAGCTGCAGGCCGGGGACGATGTCGCCGACCGCCCAGACGCCGTCCACGCCGGTGCGCAGGCGCTCGTCGGTGATGACGAAGCCGCGGTCGACGGTGACGCCCTGCTCCTCGTAGCCGAGGCCGGCCGTCGTCGGGCCGCGGCCCACGGCCACGAGCAGGTAGTCGGCCGAGAGGGTCTCGCCGGTCTCCAGGGAGACGGTGACGCCGTCCTCGCTCTGCTCCACGCCCTTGAAGCGGACGCCGGTCTTGAAGGCGATCTTCCGCTTGCGGAAGGCGCGCTCGAGGGCCTTGCTGGCGGCCTCGTCCTCGACCGGCACCAGGCGCGGCAGCGCCTCCACGATCGTCACGTCCACGCCGAAGGACTTCCAGGCGCTGGCGAACTCCACGCCGATGACGCCGCCGCCGAGGATGATCGCGCTGCCCGGCACGTGGTCGAGGTTCAGGGCGGTGTCGCTGGTCAGCACCCGGCCGCCGATCTCCAGCCCCGGGAGGGAGCGGGAGTACGAGCCGGTGGCGAGCACGACGTTGCGGCCGCGCACGCGCTGGCCGTTCACCTCGACGGTGTCCTTGGCGACGAGCTTGCCGTGGCCCTCGAAGACCGCGAGCTTGTGGGCCTTGGCCAGGCCCTGCAGCCCCTTGTAGAGGCGGCCGATGGTGGCGTCCTTGTACTTGTTGACGCCGGCCATGTCGATGCCCTCGAGCGTGGCGCGGACGCCGAACTGCTCGCTCTCGCGGGCGGCGTCGGCGACCTCGGCCGCGTGCAGCAGGGCCTTGGTCGGGATGCAGCCGCGGTGCAGGCAGGTGCCGCCCAGCTTGTCCTTCTCGACCAGCGCGACGCTGAGCCCGAGCTCGGCGGCGCGGAAGGCGCAGGCGTACCCGCCGCTGCCACCACCCAGGATGACGACGTCGTAGATCTGGCCGTCGGTGGACTCAGCCACGTGACCCTCCTGAGGCAGCATCGGCAGGAACAGCGCACCCATCCTGGCACTGTCCGCGCCGGGGTGGGCCACCGGGGGAGATCGCGCGGCTACGGTGGGCTGATGGGTCTGCTCTCGCGCTGGCGCCGCCGCGGCTCGGCCGCTGCCGGCCGTCCCTCCCGAGCCGGCCGCTCGGGCCCGTCGAGCCCCGACAGCGCCCACCTGGAGGCGTTCGCGCGCTCGCGCACCGGCGTCGAGGCCTACGTGGAGCCGGCGACGAACGTCACGCCGACGACGCTGCTGCTCATCGCCCAGGACGGTGAGTGGACCCGCCGCCGCGTGCCCGACCCGGCGACCGCCGGCGCCTTCGCGCGGCGGCTCGGCATCCCGGTCTACGACGTCAACCTCACCGGCTACCCGCCGAAGATGCGGGACTGGACGGCGCGGCGCCGCGCCGAGGAGCGCGGCGCCTGAGCGGCGTCCGCGCTCACATGGTCCAGGGCTCGGCGTGGACGTCGACCTCGGCGGACCAGCGCCGCTGGAGCGCGAACAGCTCCTCGACGACGTCGGCGGGCAGGGGCTGGACGTCGCGGGCGCAGCGCACCAGCTCGTCGAGGTTCTCCTGCCGGCTCGTGGAGCCGACCGTGGCGACGACCTGCGGGGTGCTGAGGGCGAAGCGGACGCAGAACTCGGTCCAGCTGGCCACGCCCGAGCGCTCGAAGACCGGCGCGACCTCGACCGCGCGCTCCTGCAGGTAGGGCCGCCAGGCGGCGCCGGGGACGTCGCGCAGCGCGTGCACGGGCGCGCCGCACACCGTGCGCATCGCGACGATGCTCGCGTCGCGCTCCAGCAGCTCGTCCCACAGCTCGTTCGCGGCGAACCGCTGGAGGGGGTTGAGGTAGAAGATGTAGCCGTCGACGAGGTCGTCCAGGTGCCCGGCGCGCAGCGCGGCCAGCGGTGCGGCGGAGGTCCACGGGAAGAGCTCGAGCACGAAGCGGCCGACGAGGCCCTCGTCCTTGATCCGCCGCAGCTCCTGGAGGACCGGACCGCCGGAGACCAGCTGGTCCTCCAGGCCCGAGACCGGGCTGAGCTGGCCGATCGTCACCGCGTCGAGGCCCAGCGGGCCGGTGTTCTCCGCGATGGTGGCCCGCACGTCGTCCGCGGTGCCGCCGCCGAGCTTGACGACCACGGGCGGGACGGCGCCCGGCCGCGCCTGCGCGGTCTCGGCGACGGCCTCGCCGAGCACCTCCAGGGCGTGGCCGTACTGGCGGGAGGTGTGCAGCCACAGCCCGGCGTCGATCGCCGTGCGCGCCATCGCCAGCTGCTGCTCGCGGGGGACGTCGTCCCCGCCGAGGCGGGTGGTGCCGTAGACGTAGGGCGGGAGGTCGGCGAGGGGTCGGGCCACGAGGGGCGACGCTATCCACCAGCCGGCGGCGAGCAGGGGGCGGGGCGATGAGCGGGCTCGGGTGCGAGGTGCGGGTGGCGCACGCGGCGCAGCTCGACGGCGAGGTGCTCGCGGGGGTGCGCGCGCTGCTCGCCGAGGCGTTCGGCGACGGCTTCTCCGCGCAGGACTGGGAGCACGCCCTCGGCGGGATGCACGCCCTCGTCCTCGACGGCGGCCAGCTGGTCGGGCACGGCGCCGTGGTGCAGCGGCGCCTCCTGCACGCCGGGCGGGCCCTGCGCGTGGGGTACGTCGAGGGCGTCGCCGTGCGCGCCGACCACCGCCGGCGCGGCCACGGGTCGGCGGTGGTGGCGGCCCTGGAGGACCTCGTGCGCGGCGCCTACGACGCCGGCGCGCTGAGCACCTCGGAGGCGGGGGAGCCGCTGTACGCCTCCCGCGGCTGGCTGGCGTGGCGGGGCCCGACGTCGGCGCTGACCCCCGCCGGCGTCGTGCCCACGCCCGACGACGACGGCTCGGTGCTGGTCCTGCCCGCCGGCGTCCCGCTCGACCTCGACGCCCCGCTCACCTGCGACTGGCGCGACGGCGACCTGTGGTGAGGCCGAGCGCCGGGCTCAGGCGGCGAGCACCTCGTCGATCTGGCCCGCGGCCGCGGTGATGCCCTCGACCATGCCCATCCCCACGAGCTGCTCCATCTGCTCGGCGCTGGAGAACTGCGACGTCATCGTCATGCGCGTGCCGCCGGAGGTCTCGGTGAGCTCCACCCGCGCGCGGATGGTCGGCATCGAGGGGTCGGGGGCGCCGGTCGCATCGGCGAAGCCGTCCTCGAACTCCAGCGAGCGGGGCTCGTCGACGGCGATGACCCGCCACCAGCCGTGGGCCTGCTCGCCCTCCGGTCCGGTCATGGAGTACGCCGAGGTGCCACCGGGGACGACGGCGTGCTCGGTGAAGGTCGCGGGCCAGGTCGGCGGGCCCCACCAGCGCTCGAGCTGGCGCGGGTCGGCCCAGACCTGCCAGACCCGCGCCGGGGGTGCGGCGAGGTCCGCCACGAGGGTGAAGGTGAGGGCCTCGGCGTCCTGGCTGGTGCTGACGACGGTCATGGTGCGTCTCCTTCGGCGTCGTCGAGGACCTGCGCGAGGCGGTCCACCCGACCGCGCCAGAGGTCCTCGTACTGGTCGAGCAGCCGTGCGGCCGCCCGGAGGGTCTCGACGTCGCCGCGCACGACCTGCTCGCGACCGCGCCGCTCCTTGCGCACGAGCCCGGCCCGCTCCAGGACGGCCACGTGCTTCTGGACCGCGGCGAAGGACATGGGGTAGCCCTCCGCCAGGACCGTCACCGAGGCCTCCTGCTGCAGCACCCGGGCGACGATGTCGCGGCGGGTGCCGTCCGCCAGGGCCGCGAAGACGCGGTCCTGGGCCGCCGGCTCCAGTCGTACAACCATGCGGTTGTACGTTAGGCGTCCCCGGACGCCGGCACAAGGGGCGAGGCGACGGCAGCCCCCGGCCCTTCCGGGACGGGGGCTGCTCGTGGGCCGCGCCGGTGGTCGGCGCGGCCGCGCCTCAGGCGTCGGCGAGGTCCTCGGCCAGGGCCAGCAGGGTGCGGACGGCGACGCCGGTGCCGCCCTTGCCGGTGTAGCCGTGCGGCGCGCCCTCGTTGAAGGCCGGCCCGGCGACGTCGAGGTGCGCCCAGGGGGTGCTCGGGGCGTCGGCCGGGGCGCCCTTGCCGCCGCGGCGGGGCACGAACTCGCGCAGGAACAGGCCGGCCACGAGCATGCCGCCCTTGCGGTCGCCGATGTTGGCGATGTCGGCGACCTGGGAGTCCATGCTGGCGCGCAGCTCCTCCGGCAGCGGCATCGGCCAGAACTGCTCGCCGGAGCGGCGCGCGGCGGCCAGCACCCGGGCGGTGAAAGCCTCGTCGTTGCCCATCACGGCCGAGACGCGGGCGCCGAGGGCGACGACCTGGGCACCGGTCAGGGTCGCGACGTCGACGATCGCGTCGGGCTCCTCCTCCCCGGCCGCCACGAGGGCGTCGGCCAGCACCAGGCGTCCCTCGGCGTCGGTGTTGAGCACCTCGACGGTGCGCCCGCCGTAGGTGGTGAGGACGTCGGAGGGCCGCTGGGCGGTGCCCGAGGGCATGTTCTCGGCCAGCGCCATCCAGCCGGTGACCCGCACGGGCAGGCCGAGGCGGGCGACGGCCAGGACGGTCTGCAGCACGGCGGCGGCGCCGGCCATGTCGCTCTTCATGGCCTCCATGCCCGCCGGGGGCTTGAGGGAGAGGCCCCCGGAGTCGAAGGTGATGCCCTTGCCGACCAGCGCCAGGTGCGTGCGCGCCCCGCGCGGGGCGTAGGCGACCTTGACCAGGCGCGGCGGGCGCACCGAGCCCTGCCCGACGCCGATGAGGCCGCCGTAGCCGCCGGCGGCCAGCGCGGCCTCGTCGAGCACGCTGACCTTCACCGGCAGGCCCTTGGCCTGCTCGCGCGCGGCCTCGGCGAAGGTCTCCGGGTACAGGTCCACCGGCGGGGCGTTGACGAGGTCGCGGGTGGCGGCCACGGCGCGCGCCTGCACGACGGCGCGCTCGAGGCGGTCTTCGAGCGCGCGGTCGCGGTGCAGGCCCGTGAGCAGCTCCAGGTGCTCCACCGGCGGGCGGACGGCGGCGGCCGAGCGGCGGCGGTACGTGCGGTAGGCGTAGGCGCCCAGCAGCGCGCCCTCGGCGACGGCGACCGCCTGCTCCAGGGTCTCGGCCGGCAGGGCCAGGGCGACGCTGGAGGTGCCGGCGAGCTCGCGGGTGGCGGCACCGGCCGCACGGCGCAGCGCCTCGGCGTCCGGGCCGCCGGCGCCGACCCGGCCGATGCCGGTGAGCACGAGGATCGGCGCGGGCAGCTCACCGGCGGTGGGCACGCGGCGGACCTCGTCAGCAGCGCCGGTCACGCCGAGCCCGGCCAGCACGCTGGTGAGCGTGGTGCGCAGGCCCCGGGGGAGCGCCTCGGCACCGAGGATCTGCGCGGCACCGCCCTCGGGACCGGAGGCGACGGCCACGACGAGCGCGTCGGCCTTGGCGGTCTGCGGCGTCTTGCCGGTGGCGCTGAGCGTTGTCACAGGACTCCTCGGGGGGTGCAGATCAGGATGGCTCGAGCGTAACGATCGCGCTCGGGCACCGGCGCGGCAGGCGCAGCGGTGGCTACGGTTCCCCGGTGGACGACGTCACGGCGCCACCGCAGGACCTCCGGCCGGGCCGGCCGCGGCACGGGCCGCTGCACGCCCGGCACCTGCTCGCCGGGGCCCGGATGGCGGACTTCGCCGGCTGGTCGATGCCCCTGGAGCACGCCGGGGGCGGGGTGCTGCGCGAGCACGCCGCCGTGCGCGGCGCGGTCGGCGTCTTCGACGTCAGCCACCTGGGCAAGGTCGCGCTGGCCGGGCCGGGTGCGGTGGCGCTCGCCGACGCCGTCCTGACCGCCGACCTGGCGCGGCTGCACCCCGGCCGGGCGCGCTACGCCCTGTGCTGCGACGACGCCACCGGCGGGGTGGTCGACGACCTCATCGCGTACGTGCGCGAGCCGGACGACGTCCTGCTGGTGCCCAACGCCGCGAACGCGGGCGAGGTGGTCCGGCGGCTGCGGGCCGCCGCACCCCCCGGCGTCGAGGTCGTCGACGCCCACACCGAGCTCGCCGTCCTCGCCGTCCAGGGCCCGCTCGCCGACGCCGCGATGGACGCCGTCGGGCTGCCCGCCGGCATCGACCACCTCACCTTCGTCGACACGGCCTGGCGCGGGCTGCCGGTGACCGTCTGCCGCACCGGCTACACCGGCGAGCGCGGCTACGAGCTGCTCCCGCGCTGGGAGGACGCCGGGGAGCTGTGGGAGGCGCTGCTGGCCGCCGCCCGGCCGCTGGGCGGGGCGGCGTGCGGGCTCGGGGCGCGCGACACCCTGCGCACCGAGATGGGCTACCCCCTGCACGGGCACGAGCTGAGCACCGACGTCACGCCGCTGCAGGCCCGCCTCGGCTGGGCGGTCGGCTGGGACGAGCCCGCCTTCGCCGGCCGCGACGCGCTGCTGGCCGAGCGGGCGGCCGGGCCCGCCAGGCGCTCCTGGGGGCTGCTCGCGCAGGGGCGCGGCGTGCCGCGGGCGGGCATGGCCGTGCTGGACGCCGCGGGGCGGCCGGTCGGGCGGACGACCTCGGGGACCTTCTCCCCGACCCTGGGGCAGGGGATCGCCCTGGCGCTGCTCGACGCCGCCGTGCGGCCCGGCGACGAGGTCGTCGTCGACGTCCGCGGGCGCCCGCTGCCCTGCCAGGTGGTGCGCCCGCCGTTCGTCCCCGACCGCAGCCGCGACTGAGCGGCGGCGAGGGGTGCGGCCTCAGGCCTCGGTGACCCGGCCGGCGTCCACGTGCCAGCGGCGGGTCAGGTGCACCGCCTCGAGCATCCGCCGGTCGTGGCTGACGAGCAGCAGCGTGCCGGTGTACTCCTCCAGCGCCGCCTCGAGCTGCTCGATCGCGGGCAGGTCGAGGTGGTTGGTCGGCTCGTCGAGGACCAGCAGGTTCACCCCGCGGGCCTGCAGCAGCGCGAGGGCGGCGCGCGTGCGCTCACCCGGTGACAGCGACGCCGTCGGGCGCACGACGTGGTCGCCCTTGAGCCCGAACTTCGCGAGCAGCGTCCGCACCTCGGCGTCGGGCCAGTCCGGCAGCGCGGCGGCCATCGCGTCGAGCAGCGACCCCGGGCCGGTGAGCAGCCCGCGGGCCTGGTCGACCTCGCCGATGGCGACGCTGGCGCCCAGGGACGCCGACCCGGCGTCCACCGGCACCCGCCCGAGCAGCGCCGCGAGCAGGGTGGTCTTGCCCGCGCCGTTGGGCCCGGTGACGCCGATCCGGTCGCCGGCGTCGACCTGGAGGTCGAGGGGGCCGAGGGTGAAGGACCCCCGCTCGACGACCGCCCCGCGCAGCGTCGCCACGACCGAGGACGAGCGCGGCGCCGCGGCGATGGAGTAGCGCAGCTCCCACTCCTTGCGCGGCTCCTCCACGACCTCCATCCGCTCGATCCGGCGCTCGGTCTGGCGGGCCTTGGCCGCCTGCTTCTCCGAGGACTCCCGGTTCCTGGCCTTGATGAACTTGTCGGGGTCGCTCGACTTCCTGGCGGCGTCGCGCACGCCCTTGGCCATCCAGTTCCGCTGCATGCGCGCCCGGCCCTCGAGCCCCGACTTCGTGTCGGCGTACTCCTCGTACGCCTCGCGGGCGTGGCGCCGGGCCACCTCTCGTTCCTCCAGGTACGCCTCGTAGCCGCCGCCGTAGACGCCGACCTGCTGCTGCGCCAGGTCGAGCTCGACCACGGTGGTCACCGAGCGGGCCAGGAACTCGCGGTCGTGGCTGACGAGCACGACCCCGGCGCGCTGCTCGGCCACGAACCGCTCCAGGCGGGCCAGGCCGTCGAGGTCGAGGTCGTTGGTCGGCTCGTCGAGCAGCAGGACGTCGAAGCGGGAGAGCAGCAGCGCCGCCAGGCCCACCCGCGCCGCCTGGCCACCGGACAGGGACGTCATGGCCGCCCCCGGGTCGACGCGCAGACCGAGGTCGGCGAGCACCTGCTCGGTGCGCTCTTCCAGGTCCGCAGCGCCCAGCGCCATCCACCGGTCGAAGGCGGCGCTGTAGGCGTCACCGGCCCCCGGCGCCTCCGCGGCGAGGGCCTCCGTCGAGGCGTCGAGCGCCTCCTGCGCCGCCGCGACACCGGTGCGCCGGGCCAGGTGCTGCGCCACGGTCTCGCCCGCGCGCCGCTCGACCTCCTGCGGGAGCCAGCCCACCGTGGCGTCGGGCGGGCTCAGCGACACCGTCCCGGACGCCGGCTCGTCCACGCCCGCGAGCAGGCGCAGCAGCGTGGACTTCCCCGCGCCGTTCGCCCCGACGAGGCCGACGACGTCGCCCGGGGCGACGACGAGGTCGAGGTCGGAGAAGAGGGTTCGGGCCGCGTGCCCGGCGCCCAGGCCGCGGGCCACCAGCGTTGCGCTCACCGGAGGATGATCTCAGCCCCGGTCCACCGGTTTCCGCCGAGCGGCACAGGCGCGGCGGGCACGATGCCCGCGTGGACGACGTGCGGGCGCTCGCGGACGAGGTGTGGGCCCGGGCTGTGACCACCGCACCGGAGCCGCCCCTGTGGCTGGTGCTCGGCGCCGCGGCCCTCGCCCTGGCCGGCGTCCTGGCCCGCTCGACGTGGCCGCGGCTGCGCCACCTCGTGACGATCGCCCACGAGGGCGCGCACGGCGTCGCGGCGACGCTGACCGGCCGGCGCCTGCACGGCATCCGCCTGCACTCCGACACCTCCGGGGTGGCGGTCTCCTCCGGACCGGT
>NZ_JBZYWI010000082.1:0-12880 GCF_058932755.1 Quadrisphaera sp. DVD1 | reverse complement strand
CCGGGCGACCCGCCGGGGCTCGGCGTCGCGCTCTTCGCCCTGCTCGTGGCCGGGGTGCTCGTGGCCGTGCGCGGTGCAGCGCCGCGGGCGAGCCGGTGGCAGGTCGCCCACGGCAGCGCGGCGGTGCTCCTGGTCGGGGCGGCCGCCGTGCGCGACGCCGGCTGGGTCGTGGCCCTGGACCTCCTCGCCGCCGTCCCGCTGGGCGCGCTGGCCCTGGTGCCGGCGCGCACCTGGGCCGGCGTGCTGGTCGCCCTCCCGCGCGCCGGCCTGAGGGCCCCTCGCTCGGCCGGGGCGCTGGCGCGAGGGCTGCGGCCCCTGGTCGGGCGCGGTGGGTCGTTCGGCCCCGCGGTGGGGCCGGTCGCGCGCGGGGTGGCGCTCACGGCGCTGCTGCTGGCGGTCTTCGTGCCGCTGCTGGCCAGCGCCGACGAGCGGTTCGCCGCCCTGGTGCCGTCCTGGCAGCCTCCGGACCTCGGGGAGCTGCCGGGCCGCGCGGTCGTCGGGGTGCTGGCGGCCGTCGCGCTCGTGGCCGCTGACTGGACGCGGCAGGCGCCCGGCGCCGAGCCGGTGGTCCCTCCGCCGTCCCGGGTGCTGCACCGCGCGAGCGAGTGGCTGCTCCCCCTGGGCGCGCTCGACCTGCTGCTGGCCGCCTTCCTCCTCGCGCAGGCCGGCCCCGGCGGCAGCGGCGCGACGTTCGCCGAGGAGCTGCACGCCGGCTTCTTCCAGCTCCTGGCCGTGACCGCGCTCGTGGTGCTCGTGGTCGCCGGCGCCGTGCGCTGGACCTCGCGGAGCCGGGGCGTCCGAGCTGCGCTGGGCGTGCTGTGCCTGCTCACCCTCGCCGTCGACGCCTCCGCGCTGGCCCGGCTGCACGCCTACACCGACGCGTACGGCCTGACCCGCCTGCGGATCCTCGTCGGCGTCATCTGCTGCCTGCTCGCGGCGGTGCTCGTGGTGCTGCTCGCGGCCGGGAGCCGGCCGGCGGAGTCCCTGCCGCAGCGGTGGGTGCCGCACACCGTCGTCGCGCTCGGCGCGCTGGCGCTGCTCGGGCTCACCGCCGCCGACCCGGACGCCGCGATCGCCCGCTCCGCGCTGGCCCGGGGGCCGGCCGCCGACACCGCCTACCTGTCCACGCTGTCCGCGGACGCCGTCCCGGCGCTGCTGCGGCTCCCTGCGAGCCAGCGCGGCTGCGCGCTCGCCTCGGTGCGCCTGCGCCTGGAGGGGGCCGAGGGCGGCTGGACGTCGGCCAACCTCTCCCGCGCCCGCGCCGCCCGTCTGCTCGAGGCCGCGCCGCCCACCTCGTGCTCGGTGCCGGGGTGGGCGCCCTGAGCGGCCCAGCAGGGCTGTGTGGGGGGATCTGTGCCCACCTGCGACGCGCACGGGGCGGCCCCGTGCTCTCCAGACGGGCACGGGGACGCCCCGCGCGCATCGGGGCCTGGACGCCCTCGCGGGCGAGGGCCTCAGCGGCCGCGGTGCTCCGGAACGCCGTCCCGCAGGCCGTGCAGCGCGGCCACCAGCGCGGCGGCGTCCCGCTCACCGCCGGGCAGGAGCACCGAGGCCCCGCCCCGGGCGGGCAGCACGGGCAGCGCGGCGCCGTGCATGGTCTCCACGACCACCGCGGGCAGCCGGCGCGGGCCCGACAGCCCCGAGCCGACGCGCACCGAGGCGACCTCGCTCCACGGCAGGGAGACGACGGGAGCGGCGTCGCGAGCGCCGCGCCACAGCTCCACGCCGGCGGGGCTGGCGGCCAGCGTCAGCGGCGTCCCCCCGGCGCCCGACAGGCGACGCTCGTAGACGCCGGCGGCGAACAGGCCGGGGCCCAGCTCCGCGGCGGAGAAGACCGCGTGCAGCTGCCAGCCCGCCCGCTCCCGCCGCACCGCGGCCTCGCGCGCGGCGGTGCGGCGGGCCGTGACCGCGACGACCGCCGCGATGACGAGGAGGACCACCCCGACCGCGACCGCCAGGTACCCCAGCGAGGACTCCCCGCGCACGAGCCGCAGCGCCGCGGGGACGGCGATCGCGGCGACGCCGGCGGTGGTGAGCACCCGGGCCGCGCGCAGGCGCGCCCCGTCGGCGGGCGCCTGACCCCTCACCGCGTCAGCCCTCGTCCCCGGGCAGGTCGGAGCCCTCCGCGGGCCCCACCGAGGAGACGATGACGTCGAACAGCTCCAGCAGGGGCTCGCGGGCGGCGACCAGGGGGCTGCTGAACGCGAAGTACATGAGCCCCAGGCCGTCACCGGGCTCCAGCCAGTAGTCGGCGACGAGCAGCGGGACCGCCTCGGCGCCCAGGTCGGCGGGACCGGTGCGGGTGCTCACCCGCCGCAGCACCGGCCCGGCGGGGCCGGCCGCGGCCTCCAGGGAGTCGTCCGGCGAGGCCGACGCGCGCAGCTGGGCCTCGAGCTCGCCCTCGGCCTCCCCGGACAGGCTCCCGGCGACGCGGTAGACGGTCAGCGTCGCCGGCACCGGCTGGTCGCCGGCGCGCATGAGCGAGACCGCCATGAGCCGCCCGCCGGCGCGGGCGGCGTCACCGGCCGAGGCCTCCAGCCGCGAGCGCAGGTCGGCGCGCAGCGCGGCCCGGCCGTCGCCGCCGACCTGCTCGGCCACCAGCTGCGCCACGGACCGGCGCCGCGAGTCCTCCTCGCGCAGGTCGATGGTCCACCAGGCGGCGGGCAGCAGCAGGCCCACGGCGTCGACCCGCGGACGCCGGGCGCCCTCCGCCGCGCTCGGCGCGCTCACGGCCGCACGCCCAGCTCGACCCAGACGGTGTTGGCGATGGTCGCGCTCTGCTCGCTCATCGCGTCGAACGCCTGCACCACCGGGCTGGTGAACTCCAGGCGCACGGCCTCGCTGCTGCCGGGCGGGAAGATCGTCCACGCGATCGAGCTGAGCACCTGCGGCGAGCCCTTCTCGGCCCAGCGCCGCATGTCGATCACCGCGGGCCCCGCCTCGACCTCGGCCGGCGAGGTCGAGTAGTCGAAGAGCTTGACGCCGCGCTGCCGGGGGCGCTTGCGCACCCGCCGGTAGAACTCCTCGGCCGAGGCCGGCTCGGTGGAGCCCTCCTCGCGGAGCAGGTCGGCGAACAGGTAGCCGTAGGGCTCGCCCGTGCTGGCGTCCGGCACCCACAGGGCCGCCGTCAGCGGCGTCACCGCGTCGGTGATCGTGGCGTCGAAGACGAGCACCGCCTCCCGCACGCGCGCCCGGGCGACCTCGTCCGCCCCGAGCTGCGCGGCCACCGCGTCGGCGTGCGCCGCACCCTCGCGCGGCACCCAGGCGCCCCACTGCGGCGGAGCCCCGATCCTGTAGTCCGTGATCTGCGCGGCCATGCCGCCACCTCACCCTCTCGTCGTGCGCGCCGGCGCGCGGTCCTGCGCCGGCACCGGCCCTGCTGCGGGGCCCTGGTCCCAGCGTCCTCCTGCCACGGCCGCTCCGGCCCCGAGCACGGCCGCGACCGTGCCGACCGCCCCGACCGCGACCACCGCCACGGGCAGCCCCGCCGTCCCGGCGACCACCGCGGCCGCCGCGGGGACGGCCGAGACCAGCATCGCCGCAGCGCGCGCCAGCGACAGGCTGCCGGCGGACAGCAGGTCCAGCGCGCCGCGGTCGTCGAGCCAGTCCTCCGAGCTCGGCGGTCGCTCCCGGACGTCCCGCTCCACCAGCTCGAGGCCGGCGGCGGTGGCCAGCGCCCGCGCCGGAGCGCGGTCGGTGTCGGGGAACCAGCCCGGCCAGGAGATGCGGCCCAGGGGCCGGTCGCCCTCGCCCAGCAGCTCCACGTGCGCCGGGACGCCGTCGACGGCGACCACCTGCAGGCGCCGCGGCGCCCCGGGGCCCGTCAGCGGCCACCGGCTGCAGCGGTGCGTCCAGGCCACGACGCCGAGCTCGTCGGCGGTCACCCACAGCCGGGCCCGGGCGGCGACCCCCCGCCGGGTGGACGTCGTCCACGTGCGCCCGGGGCGGCCGCGGCCCTGCGGTGCCCGGTGCGGGGGCTGCGGCCGCGGGACCAGCACGAGCCGAGCGTCGCGCGGCGGCCGGGGCCAGGTCGTGCGGGACGCGACCTCCTCGACCAGCAGGCCCACCGCCACGGCCGCGCCCAGCACGGCGCTCAGCCCGACGAGCCAGCTCTGCCAGGAGCCCGGCGCACCGTCGTGCGCCCCGGCCACGGCCAGCGCCGGCAGCCCCAGCGCGACCGCGGCCCCGAACGCGGCGCCGGGGACCAGGCACCAGCCGCCGATCGGCTGCGGCGGCAGCAGCCGGCCCCGCCGCCCCTGCGCGGCCCCGGTCGCGGCGCGGCTCACTCCAGCCTCAGCTGCTCCGCCGGCGTCGGGCCGAAGACGTCCGTGACCCACTGGTAGCTGTCGCTGATCGGCGGCTCGTAGTCCTTGCCCCGGACCACCGAGTCGAAGGTCGCCTCGGCCCCGAAGGACTGGTCGTACGTGCCGTAGCCGACGGCCCCCAGGTTCACGCCCTGCCACGCCTGCGCCGTCCCGAGCGCCTCGCGCGTCGTCGCCGCCGCGCCGGCCAGGGCGCCGTCGATGCGGTTCGTGCCCTGCACGACGGCCGTCACCAGGTCGGTGTCGCCGGAGAGCGCCGCGGCCAGCGCCCGGGGGTCCCGGCCGGCGGCGGCCAGGGCCGCCCGCCCGTCGGAGAAGACCTGGGCGCGCTGGGACGCGTCGGTGGCGACGTCGAAGCCCGCCCTGATGTCGGTCCAGACGGCGCGCGGGCTCAGGGAGGCGAAGCCGCTCCGGGCGCCGAGGGGCGTGAGGTCGGACAGGCCGCCGGCGAGCCCTCGCGCGGGGTTGCGGCCCAGCGCGGCGGAGCCCTGGCCCACGAGGGTCTGGATCACGCTGGCCGAGCTGCCCGTGGGCAGGTTGCTGGCCGCGCGGCTGGCGACCGACGTGGCGGCGATCCGCCCGGCGTCCAGGCGCGCGACGCCCTGGGCGCCGCGCGAGGCCACCCGCGCCGTGGTGCCCACGACCCGCCCGATGCCGAAGGAGAGCATGCCGACGGCGCCCCAGACGACGTCGCTCAGGTCGCCCTCGCCCCCGGCGTACAGGGCGATGTCGGCGACCAGGGCGACGGCTCCGGCGATCATCGCGACCGCGGCGAGGGCCTGGCCGAGCACGGGCACCCAGCAGAGGACGAGGGCGAGGATCCCGGCGACGGCGGCGATGGCCCCGGCCACGGCCGAGAGCGCGTGGGCGACCTTGGAGCCCCAGTCCTCCCACCAGCCGTCGTTGAGGTCGTCGGAGCCGATGATGCCCTCGATCGCGGTGATGGCGGTCGAGGCGGCGGTGTCCCGCAGGTCGATCGCCGCCTGGAGGTCCTGGCGCGCCTGCTCGAGAGCGGCGTCGGCGTCGTCGAGGCGCTCGCGGGCGCCCGAGAGCGCGCTCTGGCGCGCGGCGGCGGCGGTGGGGTCGGCCGGGGCGGCGGGGTCGACGTCCTCGATCGCCTGCCGGGCGCCGCGGACGTCGCCCGCGGCGGCGTCGACGGCCTGCTGGGCGTTCGTGGCGGCGTTGAGGGCGGTGAGCGAGTCGGCCTGGGCCTGGGCGAGCTCGGTGGCGTAGGTGGTCAGGGCGCTGCCGACCTCCCGGTACCGGTCGTGGGCGCGCGAGATCTTGCCGGCGACCTCGTCGGCGGTCTCGCGGACGGCGTCCACGGCCTGGCTCGTGCTGCCCTCGAGGCTGGCGATCTCGCGCAGCTGCTCGGCGGCGGAGGCGATCGCCGTCGCGACCTGGCCGTAGTGCTGGCCGGCGAGCTGCACGGTGGCCGGGTCGCCGGGCACCGGGTCGCTGGAGGCGAGGGGGAACCAGCTCAGGGGGCGCAGGGCCATCAGGACTCCCCTCGCAGCGCCGCGCCCAGCTCGGTGTCGAGCTGCTCGAAGCCGTCGCCGATGCCGGTGCAGACCTCGGCGAGCGAGGCGATCGCCTCGACCATCTTGGCGCGCCCGTCGTCCCAGCTGGAGGCGAACTCCTCCACGGCCCCGGCCAGGCCCGCGTGGCCGACGGCCGCCGCGACGTCCTGGCTGCGGGCGTCCGCGCCGTCGAACTCGGTCGCCACGAAGCGGAGCGACGTGCCCGCCTGCTGCAGCATCACGGTGTCGAGCTTCAGGTCGGCCACCCCGGGCCCCTCTCAGGTCCAGCAGGGCGCGGGCCGTCCCCCGGCGTGCTGCCGGGGGACGGCCCGCGCGTCCGCGCGTTCGTCGTGTCGGTGCGAGCGCTGGGTCAGCGCAGGATCAGCGCAGGATCAGCGCAGGCCCGAGGCGAGCTGGCTGTCGGCGTCCTCGAGCGTCGTGGCGGCGCGGCGCAGGTAGTCGCCCAGGTCGGTGAGGGCGGAGATGGCCTGCGTGGCGCCGGTGGTGAACTGGCGGTAGGAGTCGCCGAAGGCCACCGAGGCCTGGTCGGTGACGAAGCCCGAGGAGATCAGGCCCTCGATGAAGCCCTTGAGCTCCTCGAGCTTGGCGGTGATCTCGCCCTGACCGGTGTTCAGCCGGTTCGCGGCGTCGCGCATCTCCTGGTAGGTGACGCTCAGGTTGGCCATGCCGTCCTCCTCGTTCGGGCGGCCGCGGCCGTTCCGCGGCGTCGCACCTCTTTTCTACCCTTTGACCCACCCTGGGTTACGGGACCGCCACGCCGTTCACCCGTGTGGAGTCTTCGGGGTCCAGTCCGGCATCGGCAGCTGCACCCGTCGCAACCGCCCGGCCTCGACCACCACGCCGCGCCCGGGCGGGAACTCCGCGCGCGCCATCCGCGGGAAGGCCGTGCGGAACAGGGCGTCGCCGTCGAGGTGGTCCGGCTGCAGCACGAGGCCGCGGCGGCCGTTGCGCACCTCCGCCACGAGCGGCCAGGCCGAGCCCCAGGTGCTCGTCTCGGACTCGGCCAGGACGAAGTGGTCGTTGCGCCGCGCCGCCCGCACCGCCTCGACCATCGGCTGCTCGGCGGGGCCGCCCAGCAGCTCGGCGATCGACTCGATGACGAGGGTCACCCCGCGCTCGCGGGTCGGCGCCTCGCGGAGCACGGGCAGCAGCTCGCGCGCCAGGGCCGCCGCCTCGTCGGCGCTCAGCGCGACGTCGGTCCACAGGTCCGCCGCGGCGACCGGCGAGCGCCGGCTGCCGACGTAGTACAGCGGGGCGTCGGGGTCGCTGCGGCGCAGGGCCGCGGCCATCGCGGCCAGCGAGGTGGTGCGCCCGCTGCCGGGCAGCCCGGCGAGCACGAAGGCCCCCCGCGGCTCGAAGGCCACCGGCTCGAGGGTGTCGTCGGCCAGCCCGAGCACCGGCAGGCCGCCGAGGTGCGCCGGCAGCGAGGTCTGCGGGACGAAGGAGGGCAGGCGGCGCACCGGTGGCGCGACCGCGCGGTCCTCGCGGCGCACGGCCTCCGCCAGCGCCTCCAGCCGCTGGGCCTGCTCGGCGGTGTTCGCCGTGCCGCCGAAGACGGCGACCTGGACCTCGGTGGTGTGCCCGGAGAGCACCCCGCGCCCAGGCGGGGAGTCGGGGCCGAGGACGTCGCGGGGCACGTCGAGGGCGCTGTAGGCGTTCTCGTCGGCCTGGCGCAGCACGAGGCGGCGCTGGACGCTGCCGGCCAGGGACGTGGGCAGCGCCCCGGGCCGCTCGGCGGACATCGCCACGTGGACGCCGAGCGGGCGGCCCTCGGCCACGAGGCGCTGGAAGGCCGCGTACGTGGCCCCGCGCCCCGGCGTGGTCTCGTAGGCGTCGCGGAACGCGCCGAGGCCGTCGAGGAGGAGCAGGATCCGCGGCTCGTCGGGGCGCTGCGCCAGCCGGCGGTACTCCGCGATGCTGCCGGCGCGCGCCGCCGCGTACCGGCTCGCGCGCTCGTCGACGGTCTCGCGCAGCTGGCGCAGCAGGCGCACGACCCGCTCGTCGTCGGAGCCCTCGACGACGTCCCCGACGTGCGGAAGCACCTGGAGCATCGCCAGGCCGCCGGCGCCGAAGTCCAGCCCGTACACGTGGACCGGTCCGCCGCGCGGGGTGATCCCGGCCGCGGTGGCCAGGGTGCGCAGCACGGTGGACTTGCCGCTGCCGCCGGTGCCGAAGACGACGATGCTGCCGTCGACGTCGGGCCGGTGGTGCAGCGTGCGCTGCGCCTGCTGGGCGGGGTCGTCGACGACGCCGAGGACGAGCTCGGCGTCGGTGCGCTGGGAGAGCAGGGCCAGGTCGTAGACCGGTGCCAGCTCGGGCAGCCACGGACGGCGCGGGGCGGGCACCCCGGCCGCGGCCGCCGCCGCGGCGATCGTGCGCACCGCCCGGGTGATGTCGGTGGGCCCCTCCTCGAGGCGGTCGGGCGCGGCGTCTGCGGCGTCGCCGGTCTGCGGGACGTCCCAGGCCTCCCCCGCCCCGAAGGCGAGGGACTCCAGGCCGATCGGCGAGGGCGCGGGGGCGCTCTCGGTGCGGCCGCCGACGTAGCCGGTCTGGAACATCGCGAGGCGGCCGGGCCCCGTGCGCACGGCGCCGCGCCCGGGCACGGCCGGGTCGAAGCCCGCCGCCACGGTCGAGCCCAGCACGTCGGTGGAGTCGGACTCGTCGGCCATCCGCAGCGCCACGCGCAGGTTGGTGTTGGCCCGCAGGTTGTCCTTGATCACCCCGGCGGGGCGCTGGGTGGCGAGGATGAGGTGCAGCCCCAGGGAGCGGCCGCGCTGGGCGACGTCCACGACGCCGTCGACGAACTCGGGCACCTCGCTGACCAGGGCCGCGAACTCGTCGACGACGATCACCAGGCTGGGCGGGGCCTCCGGGTCGCCGGCGCGCTCGAGCGCCGCGAGGTCCTTGGCCTTCTTGCGGTTGAGCAGCCGCTCGCGGTGGCGCAGCTCGGCGCGCAGCGAGGTCAGCGCGCGGCGCACCAGGTGCGGGGACAGGTCGGTCACCAGCCCGACGGAGTGCGGCAGGTGCACGCTGTCGGCGAAGGCCGCGCCGCCCTTGTAGTCGACGAAGAGGAACGTGACCCGGTCCGGGCTGTGGGCCGCGGCCATGCCCAGCACCCAGGCCTGGAGGAACTCGCTCTTGCCCGCGCCGGTCGTGCCGCCGACCAGGGCGTGCGGGCCCTGGGTGCGCAGGTCGAGGACGAACTCCTGCTCGCTGCCCTGGCCGACCAGCGCGCGCAGCCCGGCGTCGTGCCGGCGGCGCACCGCCGGCCCGGCGCGGTCGAGCAGGGAGCCGTTCTCCCGCCACGCCTCGACCACGGCCATCGGCTCGCTGGCCACCTCGGGGCCGGCCAGCGCCAGGTACGACACCGCGCGCGGCAGGTCGGTCTCGTCGAGCACCGGAGCGCCGGCGTCCACGACGGGGGCGAGGCGGCGGGCCAGGTCGCGCGCGGTCTGCTCGTCGAGCGCCTCGCACCGCACCGGGTCGCGCCGCGCGCCCGAGCGCACGAACCCGACGCCGATCCGGCCGTCCTCGGCGTCGACCTCGAGGAAGACCCGGCAGACCGCGGGCAGGGCGTGGCGGGAGGAGGCGAGCCAGAGCACGTGCACCGACGCGGCCGGGCCGTCCTCGGCCAGGCGCACGAGCCGGCCGCGGTCCACCGGGGCGTCGTCCTCGACGACGAGCACGACGGCGGGCAGGACGAGCCCGCTCTCGCGCGCGGCGCCCCGGGCGGCGACGAGCTCCTCCAGGCGGGTCAGCAGCGCGCTGGCCGACCCGGGCGCCGAGGCCAGGTGCGGCCCGTCGAGGGGGCTGTGCGGGGAGGCCACGTGCGGCAGCCACTTCAGCCAGTCCCACGTGCCGGCGCTCGCGGCCGAGGCCATCCCGGTCAGCACCAGCTCGGCCGGGGAGTGCAGGCAGGCGAGCTGGGCGACGAGGCCGCGCGCCACGCCGTCGACGACGACGCGCGGGCCGGCCACGCCGAGCGCCCCGGCCTCGCGCAGGTCGGCGACGAGCGGGACGTCGTCGACGGTGGCGAACTCCTCGCGCACGGCCTCCAGCTGCCGCCAGAGCTCGACCACCGCGCGCCCGCGCGGCGGCAGGCGCAGCGCGGTCCGCGCGGCGTCGGTGCCCAGCCCGAGCGAGAGGGTCAGGAAGGTGTCGTGCTCGGGCCGGCGGGTCCACAGCGGCTCGTGCAGCGAGAGCCCGGCCGCGACCGCCTGCCCGGTGGAGGCCACCTCGGCGCGGCGCCCGGTGCCCTCCTCCTCGCGCGCGGCCGTGAGGTCCTCGCGCAGGGCCGCCAGGGCGTCGGCGAACTCGCGCGTCTCGCGCTTGACCCGCCGCCGCTCGCTCAGCCGGTTGTCGACGAAGCTGCCGAGGAGGATCAGCGGGCTGAGCAGCAGGATCATCAGGGTCAGCGGGTTGCGCCCGCCGACGAAGTAGATGACCGGGCCGAGCAGCAGCGGCGCCAGCAGCGCCGCGACGGGGAACCGCCCCGGGCGGGCCGGCTCCGGCGGCGTCGGGGCCTCGACCTCGGCCCCGGCGTGGCGGTGCTCCAGGCGCGGGGAGCGGTTGAAGGGCACGGTGGCGCCCAGGGGCTCAGCGCCGCTGGCGCCGGCCAGCCGCTCCACCTGCAGCGAGGTGTCACCGAGGACGACGACGTCGGCCGCTCCGAGGATCGCGCGCTGCACCGGTCCGTCGCCGACGAGGACGCCGTTGGCCGAGCGGGTGTCCCAGACCTCCACGACGTCGCCGACGGCGATCCGGGCGTGCTGCTTGGACACCGCGGGGTCGGACAGGCGCACGTCGCAGTCGGCGCCGCGCCCCACGGTGCTCGCCCCCGGCGGCAGGTCGACCACGAGGCCGGTGTCGGGGCCGGTGAGCACCCGCAGCCGCGCCGCGGCCGCCTCGACGCCCTCGCCCGCGTCGGCGAAGCGCTCCGAGGCGGGCACGACGGCGACCGTCGAGCCGGCGCGCAGGCCGGCGTCGACGAGGCCCGCGCTCGCGCGCAGCACCCGGCTCGTGCCCTCGGGCGTGCGAGCGCGCAGGGTGAGGCCCTCGCCGCCGGGCCCGGGCAGCGCGGCCGCGCCGTGCCCGGCGGCGGCCGGGTCGGAGCGGGCGATGGTGGCGGCCACGTCCCCGACCGTGGCCGTGGCGTCGGCGGTGACGACCAGGTCGGTGGTGCGCCCCCCGGCCCGCTGCAGGCTCAGCTTGATCTTCATCGTCCACCTCGTCGTCGGGATCGGTGCGCGCGCAGGGAGGCCAGGGACAGGCGCGCCCGCAGGCGCTCGCGCCGCCGGGTGCCGGCCTCCATGGCCGCGACGGCGCGCTCGGCGGCCGCCCAGAAGTCGGCGACCTCGGCCTCGTCGGGCTGGCCGGAGCCGAACACCGCGGCGTCGGCGCGCTCGGCCAGGGCCAGGGCGCCGGCCGCCGGGAAGGCCGCGGCCAGGTGCTCGCCGCTCTCGCGGCGGGTGGCGCGCGGCGGCGGCGGCCGCGAGAGGTCGCGGGCGGCGTCCACCACCTCGTCCCAGCCGCCGACGACCCGGCTCACCGGCTCCGGCGCCAGCCGCCGGCGGCGGCGGCGACGGGCCTTGGCGGCCAGGACCAGCGCGAACGGGGAGACGAGCAGCGCCAGGCCGAGCGCGCTCGCGCCGACGGCGACGAGCACTCCCGCGCTGCCCTGCTGCGGCGCCGGGGCGTCCTCCCCCTCGCGGGCCGAGGGCGCCTCCGCCTCCGGCTCGGGCAGGTCCACCGGCGGCTCGGGCACGGGCGGCGGCTGGAGCACCTGCGGCTCCGGCTCGGCCTGCGGGGCCGGCGCGTCGGCCTCGGGCACCTGCGTCTCCGGCGGCGTGGGGAAGAACGGCACCCACCCGACGCCGGAGAAGTCGACCTCGACCCACGCGTCGACGTCGTCGCCGGTGACGACGACCTCGCCCGCGGGGCCGCGCTCCTGGGCCGCGTCCTCCTCGTCGGGGGTGAAGCCCATGACCACGCGGGCGGGCAGCCCCAGCTCGCGCGCCATCAGCGCCATGGCGGAGGCGTACTGCTCGCCGTCGCCGACCATCGGGTCGGCGGTGAGCAGGGTGGTCATCCGGTCGGCGCCGTGGCCGGCGAGCGAGGGGTGGTCGCCCTCGCTGACGACGCCGTGGCTGAACCGGCCCCGCTCGTGCAGCACGGCCTGCAGCGTGCGGGCGATCGCGGCGGGCGAGCCGGCCTCCCGCGCCACGTCCCCGGCCGTGCTCAGCACGACGTCGGGCACCCGCTGCGGCTCGGGCAGCGCCACGGCCGCAGCGGCGGCGTCGGCGAGCTCCTCGTCGTCGGGCACCTCCGGCACGAGCGCGTGCAGGGCGTAGCGGTCACCGGGTGCCAGCGCGCCGGTCACCACCCCGGTGCCGGTCGCGGGGTTGAACCGGAACTCGTCGGTGAGCTCCCGGGCGCGCGGGCCGGCGAAGGAGACGCTCTCGGTCTCCCCCACGGTCGGCAGCCAGCCGCCGGGCAGCTCCCCGACCTCGACCTCGACCTCGGTCCCGTCCTCGCGGGCCCGCGGCGACGCCCCGGGCGCCGGCGGCACCGCGTCCCCGACCCGGCGGAAGCGGCCCGACCCCTCGGCGCCGGAGCCCCCGGCGACGTTCCAGACCACCCCGTCGTAGGCGTCGAGCACGGCCAGGCGCACGACGGCGCCCTCGGGCAGGCCGCGCACCGTGAACAGCTCGGCGTCCTTGAGCTCCTTGACGTAGCTGCGGAAGGCCGACAGGGGGCTGGGCCGCTCCTGCGGGTCGAACGGGGGCTCGACGAGCTCGCGCAGCACGAACCGGTCCCTGCCCGACGCGACGGCCGGCCCGCCGAGCACCCCGGCGCCGAGCCCGGCCACGAGCAGCAGCGCCAGGCTCGCGGGACGGCCCAGGCGCAGGCGGCCCAGGCGCCACGCCGCCCAGCCCAGGCCGACGAGGGCGAGGACGACGCCGACCGCGACCGGCCGGGCCGCGGTCTCGGCGCCGAGCAGCACGGCGACCGCCAGCA
>NZ_JBZYWI010000081.1:0-13399 GCF_058932755.1 Quadrisphaera sp. DVD1 | reverse complement strand
ACGACGCGCAGCAGCGCCGCGGCCATGGCGACCTGCACCACGGCGGTGGACGCCGCCGACCCCGCCAGGCCGGCGTCCAGGCCGATCACGAGGACGACGTCCAGGACCGCGTTGACGGCCGCTCCGGCCACGGCCACCACCAGGGGCGTGCGGACGTCCTGCAGGCCCCTCAGGACGCCCGTGGTGGCCAGGACGAGCAGCATCCCCGGCAGGCCCGGCAGCGACCAGCGCAGGTACGTCACCGCCAGCGGTGCGGCGTCGGACGGCGTCCCCAGGGCCGCGACGACGTCCGGCGCCCACACCCACCCCGCCGCGGCCGTGACCACCCCCAGGCCCAGCGCCAGCCAGGCGCCGTCGACGCCCTGGGCCAGGGCGCCGGGGAGGTCGCCGGACCCCCAGCGCCGCGACACCGCCGCGGTGGTCGCGTAGGCGAGGAAGACGAAGACGCCGACCGCCGTGGACAGCAGCGCCCCGGCCGCGGCGAGGGCGGCCAGGGGCAGGGTGCCCAGGGTGCCGACGACGGCGGAGTCGACGAGGAGCAGCAGCGGCTCGGCCACCAGCGCGCCCAGGGCGGGGACGGCCAGGGCCAGGAGCTCGCGGTCGGCGGGGGCGGTCCGGCGGCGTCCTCCCACCGCTCCATCCTCGGCCACGCGCGATCCGCGACACGCCGAGCGGCGCGACACGCCGTCGCCTGGCGTTCACCGGTGGACCACCCGTCGTCCACACCCGGTGGACATCGTCGTCGCTGGTCGCGAGCGCGCGGCAGAGCGCTGTCCCCAGTTGTCCACAGCTGTTTCCACTGCCTGTGGACAACTTCCGTGCTCCTGTCCACACGTCCTCCCCAGGCCCGCGAGAGGGGCGTGGTAGATCCACCTCCGGGGGGCGCCTACCGTGCCACCGACCCCCCACCGAGCACCCGGGACCGCCGCGCGGTCCGAGCGGCCGCTGGTGGGCGCACCTCGGGCGGGACTGTCGGTGGTGCGTGGCTGACTGTGCTGCACGGCGCGCGCGGTGAGGGTCGTGCCGACCGGCACACCGGTCGGCACGGGCAGGCGCGGAGGACCCGCGGAGGAGGGCACGGATGACGCTGGCGGACCTGGGGCCCTACGAGCAGGCGGGCCCCCCCTCGGAAGACCTCGGCCGCACCCCGCCTCAGGACATCGCCGCCGAGCAGAGCGTGCTCGGCGGGATGCTGCTGTCCAAGGACGCCATCGCCGACGTCGTCGAGCAGATCCGCGGCACGGACTTCTACCGCCCCGCGCACGAGATGATCTACGACGCGATCATGGACCTCTACGGCCGCGGCGAGCCGGCCGACGCGATCACCGTCACGGCCACGCTCACCCGCCGCGGGGAGATCGGGCGGGTCGGTGGGCCCTCCTACCTGCACACGCTGATCTCCTCGGTGCCCACGGCGGCCAACGCCGGGTACTACGCGGCGATCGTGCGCGAGCGCGCCGTGCTGCGCCGCCTCGTCGAGGCCGGCACCCGGATCGTGCAGATGGGCTACGCGGCCGACGGCGGCGACGCCGACACGATCGTCAACAACGCCCAGGCGGAGATGTACGCCGTCACCGAGCGCCGCACGACCGAGGACTACGTGCCGCTGGGCTCGGTCATCGAGTCGACGATCGACGAGATCGAGGCCTCCAGCCACCGCGGCGACGGGATGATCGGCGTGCCCACGGGGTTCGCCGACCTCGACCAGCTGACCAACGGGCTGCACCCCGGGCAGATGATCGTCATCGCTGCGAGGCCAGCGATCGGCAAGAGCACGATCGGATTGGATATCGTCCGTTCTGCTTCGATCAAGAATGGAATGACTTCCGTCGTCTTCTCGCTCGAGATGAGCAAGAACGAGATCACGATGCGCCTCCTCTCGGCGGAGGCGAAGATCCCGCTGCAGAACATGCGCAAGGGCACCATGCGCGAGGAGGACTGGACCCGTCTGGCCCGCACCATGGGGCAGGTCAGCGAGGCGCCGCTGTTCATCGACGACTCCCCGAACATGACCCTCATGGAGATCCGGGCGAAGTGCCGGCGGCTCAAGCAGCGCCACGACCTGCGCCTGGTCGTCATCGACTACCTGCAGCTCATGACGTCGGGGAAGCGCGTCGAGAGCCGCCAGCAGGAGGTCAGCGAGTTCTCCCGCGCGCTCAAGCTGCTGGCCAAGGAGCTCGAGGTGCCGGTCATCGCCATCTCCCAGCTCAACCGCGGTGCTGAGCAGCGCACGGACAAGAGGCCGGCGATGAGCGACCTCCGTGAGTCGGGCTGCCTGACCTCGGACACGCGCGTGCTGCGGGCGGACACCGGCGCGGAGACGACGATGGGCGAGCTCTACGCCCTCGGCTCCCGCGACGTGCCCGTGTGGACCTTGGACGACTCGCTGCGCTACGTCCGCCGTCACCTGACGCACGTCTTCCCCACCGGGACGCGCGAGGTGTTCCGGCTGCGCCTGGCCTCGGGCAAGGAGGTGCGCGCGACGGCGAACCACCCGTTCCTCACCTACGAGGGCTGGACGCCGCTCGGCGAGCTGACCACTGGCGCGCGGCTGGCGGTTCCGCGCCACGTCCCGGGCCCGGAGCGCGTCGCGGCGTGGGCCGACGACCGCGTGCTCCTCCTCGCCCACCTGCTCGGTGACGGGTCCTTCGTGCGCCGGCAGCCCCTCCGCTACGCCAGCGTGGACGAGGCGAACCTCGCTGCGGTCACCGAGGCCGCTCGCCGGGAGTTCGGCATCACCGCCGTGCGCGACGACCACCCGGCATCCCGCTGCACGAGCCTGCGGCTGCCCGCGCCGTACCGCCTGGCCCACGGCCGTCGGAACCCCGTCGCCACGTGGCTCGACGACCTGGGCCTGTTCGGCCTGCGCAGCCACGAGAAGTTCGTGCCCGATGAGGTCTTCCACCTCCCCAAGCAGCAGATCGCCCTCTTCCTGCGCCACCTGTGGGCGACCGATGGGTCCGTCACGGTCAACAAGAGCGGTCGTGGGGGGCGGGTCTCCTACGCCTCCACCAGCCGCCGCCTCATCGACGACGTCTCGCGCCTGCTCCTCCGCTTCGGGATCTCCGCCGGCGTGCGCACAGCCACCCCCAAGGGCTCCTACCGCCCGGGCTACACCCTGGACGTGTCGGGCGTGGACGACCAGCGTCGCTTCCTGCAGGAGATCGGTGTCCACGGCGCCCGGGGCACCAGCGCCGAGGCGCTGCTGGGCTGGGTCCGCTCGGCGTCCGGCAACCCCGACGTCGACACCGTCCCCCGCCAGGTGTGGGACCGCGTGCGTGACGTGCTGGCCGAGCAGCGCATGACGCACCACGAGTTCGCCGCGGCGATGGGCACGTCCTTCAGCGGCAGCACGCTGGGGAAGCACGCGCCGTCACGGCAGCGGCTCGGACGCGTGGCGGAGGTCCTCGACGACGCCGAGCTCGAGGTCCTGGCCGTCAACGACGTCCTCTGGGACGAGGTGGTCTCGATCGAGGCCGAGGGCGAGGAGCAGGTGTTCGACGCCACGGTGGTCGGCGGGCACAACTTCATCGCCAACGGCATCGCCGTCCACAACAGCATCGAGCAGGACGCCGACATCGTCATCCTCCTGCACCGCGAGGACGCCTACGAGCGGGAGTCCCCGCGCGCGGGCGAGGCCGACCTCATCGTCGCCAAGCACCGCAACGGCCCGACCGACAACATCGTCGTGGCCTTCCAGGGCCACTACTCCCGCTTCGTCGACATGGCGCACGGCTGAGGCCAGCGCGGTGGCGGGGGACCCGGCACCGGAGCCCGCCGAGCCGCTCGGCGGCGAGGCGGCCTGCCTGCTGCCGTGGGTCTGCCCGGAGTGCGGGCGGCTGGACGAGGACCGCACGAGCGGGCGCTGCTCGGGGTGCGGCGCACCCCGGTCCGCGTCGTAGCCTCCTCGGAGGGCCCGACCGGGCCCCTGAGGCACCTGACGCAGCAGTCGCAGGAGGGCACCATGACCGTGGACGCCCGCTCCACCGTCGAGGCCATCTACGCCGAGGTGCTGCGGCGGAACCCGGGGGAGCAGGAGTTCCACCAGGCCGTCCGCGAGGTGCTGGACTCGCTGGCGCCGGTGCTCGCGCGCCACCCCGAGTACGCCGAGCTCAAGACGATCGAGCGGATCTGCGAGCCCGAGCGCCAGATCATCTTCCGCGTGCCGTGGACCGACGACCAGGGCGAGGTGCAGATCAACCGCGGCTTCCGCGTCGAGTTCAACTCCGCCCTGGGGCCGTACAAGGGCGGCCTGCGCTTCCACCCCTCGGTGTACCTCGGCATCGTGAAGTTCCTCGGCTTCGAGCAGGTCTTCAAGAACGCCCTCACCGGCATGCCGATCGGCGGAGGCAAGGGCGGCTCGGACTTCGACCCCAAGGGGCGCTCGGACGCCGAGGTCATGCGCTTCTGCCAGTCGTTCATGACCGAGCTGTACCGGCACCTGGGCGAGCACACCGACGTGCCGGCCGGCGACATCGGCGTGGGCGGGCGGGAGATCGGCTACCTGTTCGGCCAGTACAAGCGGATCACCAACCGCTACGAGTCCGGCGTGCTGACCGGCAAGGGGCTGGGCTGGGGCGGGGCGCTCGTGCGCACCGAGGCCACCGGGTACGGGGCCGCCTTCTTCGCCACGGAGATGCTCGCGGCCCGCGGCACCTCGCTGGAGGGCCGCCGGGTCGTCGTCTCGGGCTCGGGCAACGTGGCGCTGTACGCCGTCGAGAAGGTGGCCCAGCTCGGCGGGCTCCCGATCGCCTGCTCGGACTCCGACGGCTACGTGGTGGACGAGACCGGTCTGGACCTCGAGCTGCTCAAGGAGGTCAAGGAGGTCCGGCGGGGGCGCCTGAGCGACTACGCCGAGCGCTCCCCAGGCGCCCGGCACGTCGCCGGCGGCTCCGTCTGGGACGTCCCCTGCGAGGTGGCCATCCCCTCCGCCACGCAGAACGAGCTGGACGCCGACGCCGCGGTGACCCTGGTCCGCAACGGGTGCATCGCGCTGTCGGAGGGCGCGAACATGCCCACCACCCCCGACGCGGTGCGCGTGTTCCAGGAGGCCGGCGTCGCGTTCGGGCCGGGCAAGGCCGCCAACGCCGGAGGCGTGGCCACGTCGGCGCTGGAGATGCAGCAGAACGCCTCGCGCGACAGCTGGACCTTCGCGCACACCGAGGCGCGCCTGGCGGAGATCATGCGCGACGTCCACGCCCGGTGCCAGGCCGCCTCGGAGGAGTACGGCGCCCCGGGCGACCTCGTGCTGGGCGCGAACATCGCCGGGTTCGTGCGGGTCGCCGAGGCGATGCACGCGCACGGCATCGTCTAGGACGCCGGCCACCGGTCCACGTGGAACCGACCCACGTGGAACCGACCCACGGGGAACCGGGTCAGCGGGTGAGCGCGGTGCCCGGCGCCGCGGCCAGGCGCTGCCGGCGCCGTCCCAGCTGGTCGGCCAGGGCGCGCCGGGCCTGGCCTGCGGGCACCGGCCGGGCGAAGAGGAAGCCCTGGCCGGCGGGGCAGCCCAGGTCGAGCAGGACGCGCTGCTGCGCCGCGGTCTCGATGCCCTCGGCGACGACCGAGAGCCCCGCGGCGTCGGCGATCGCCAGGACGGCGCGGACGATCCCCACGTCGATCCCGCGCCCGTCGCCGCTCTCGTCCCCGAGGCCCGCGACGAAGGAGCGGTCGACCTTCAGCCGCTCCACCGGCAGCGCCTTGAGGTAGCCGAGGTTGGAGTACGACGTCCCGAAGTCGTCCAGGGCGAGGCGCACGCCGGCGCGGCGCAGCGCGTGGAGCTGGCCGAGCAGCTGCTCGGTGACGGCGATGCCCTCGGTGACCTCCAGCCACACGTCCTGCGGGCGGACCCCGGTCCGCGCGACGACGTCCAGCACCCGCTCCGCGAACGCCGGCTCCTCCAGCTGCACGGGGGAGACGTTGACCGAGACGCTCAGGCGCTCGCCGCCGGGCAGCCGCTGCCACGCGGCCAGCTCGGCGCAGGCCCGCTCCAGCACCCAGGCGCCGATCTCGGTGATCGCCCCGGTCTCCTCGGCGAGGGGCACGAAGGCGACGGGGGAGACGGGCCCCAGGTCGGGGTGGTGCCAGCGCAGCAGCGCCTCGAAGCCCGTCGTGGCGCCGTCGGCGAGGTCGACGATCGCCTGGTAGTGGACCTCGAGCTGCCCGCGCTCGAGGGCGCTGAGCAGGTCCGAGCGCAGCGTGAGCCGCTCGACCGAGCGCCGCGCGGCGGCTCCGTCGAAGACCTCGACCCGCCCGCGCCCGCTGCGCTTCGCCTCGTACATCGCGGCGTCGGCGTCGCGCAGCAGGTCGGTGGCGTGGTCGCCGTCGGGCCCGCGCCGCCCCACGACCCCGCCGATGCTGATGCCGACGCGCACCCGCTCGCGCCCGAGGGCGAAGGGGGCGCTGAGCGCCTGCTGCACCCGGTCGCCCACCGCGGTGACGGCGTCCAGGCCGGTGGTGCCGCCGAGGACGATGACGAACTCGTCGCCGCCCAGGCGCGCCAGGAGGTCCTCCGGGCGCACGCACGCGCGCAGCCGCCGGGCGACCTGGCGCAGGAGGTCGTCGCCGGCCTCGTGGCCGAGCCGGTCGTTGACCGACTTGAACTCGTCGAGGTCGCAGAAGAGCAGCCCGACCATGCCGGGCCGCTGCGCGCGCAGCGACGCCTCCAGGACCTGGCGCGCGAGGTCGCGGTTGGCCAGCCCGGTGAGCGAGTCGTGCGTGGCGCGCTGGCGCAGCTCGTCCTCCAGCCGTCGGCGCTCGCCGACCAGGCGGGAGGAGACGACGACGCCCGCCTCGACCCCGGGGGCGGGCCCCAGGCCGCTCTCGACCCACACCCAGCGGCCCCGGCCGTCGAGCAGCCGGTGCTCGCAGGTGCTCGCTGCGGGTGCGGCGCGCAGCCCGGCGAGGAACCGCCCGAGGTCCTCGGGGTGGACGAGCGCGGCGAGGTCGGTGCCGACGAGGTCGGCGGGCGCGTGCGCCACCTGGCGGGCGTAGGACGGCGAGGCGTAGGTGACCGTGCCACCGGCGTCGACGACGGCGACGAGGTCGGTGATCGCGTCGGTGACCAGGCGCAGCCGCGTCTCGCTGCTCGCCAGGGCGCGGTAGAGCTGCGCGTTGACCAGGGCGGCGCTGACGTAGCCGGCGAAGAGGGTCGCCGCCTCCACGTCCGCGGGGGAGAAGGCAGCGGGGCGCGCGTGGACGGCGTAGAGCAGCGCGACCGGTGCGCCCTCGTGGAGCACCGGGACGCAGAGCAGCGACCGCGCGCTCTGGCGCAGGGCCGGGGACAGCGCCCCGGCGGCCAGGTCGGGGTCGTGGTGGACCTCGCCGCGCAGCGCAGCGGGCCACACGGCGAGGTCCTCGGTGCGCCGGGGCCAGCTGAGCACGCCCGCGCGCGGCATCTGGTCCTGCGCGGCGAGCGAGGCCACGCCGTCCTCGACGATCACCGCCGCGGCCCAGCCCGCGTCGGTGACCTCGCGCAGCAGCTCCACCGCCTCCTCGAGCAGGGGCTGCAGGTGCAGGTGGCGGGTGAGCCGGTGCCCGGCCCGGGCCAGCCGCTCGACGGCGGCCCGGCGCTGGCCGTCCTCGAGGGACGAGCGCAGGCGGGAGGCGACCGAGCGCAGCAGGTGCAGCTCTCCGAGCGTGAAGGCGCCGCTGGAGCGGGTGAGCACCAGCGCCCCGGCCCCGGGGTCGCCCTCGGCGAGCGGCACGTGCAGCAGGGCGACCACCGGCACGCCGCCCACGACCGGCGGCTCCTGCCCGGCCGGGCACGCCCACGTCACCGGCAGCCCGTCGCCGTACAGCGCCTCGCCGCCGGGGACGGTGGGGGCGAGCGGCTCGCCGGCGTCGCCGAAGCCGCACGCGGCGACGACGTCCACGCGCCCGTCGACGGGGCGCACGAGGTAGGTCAGGTCGGCGGAGAAGCTCTCCGAGAGGACGCCGAGCACCCGGTCCACGAGCCGGTCGGGAGGAGCGGGCTCGCCGATGACCTCGAGCAGGCGCACGAGGCGCGCGGAGTCCCGGAACGCCTCACCGGCGGCCGTGGTCGCGGCGGCCACCTGCTGGCGCAGGGCCGCCACCTCGGCCAGGTGCCGCTCGCAGGACGGGTCGAAGGACGGGTCGGAGGACGCGGTCACGAGCGCACCTCAGAGCGCGATCGCGGTGAGCGTCGCGTTGTGGACGCCCCCGAGGCCGCGGGTGCGGGCGAACTCCCCGTACGTGTAGAAGCCGAACGTCGTGGCCTCGCCCGCCGCCTCGTGCAGGCGCCGGACCTCCTCCGGGTGCCCACCGGCGAGGACGTCCATCCGGGCGATGCAGTCGAAGACGAGGAGCACCCGCTCGTCGCCGTGCACCAGCGCGCGGGAGGCGACGTCGGCCACCACGTCCATCAGCGCCTGGGGGGTGGCGGTGACGACCTGCACCGCCGAGAACGGCGGCAGGGGCGTGAAGCTGGTCAGCGGGCCGCCGTCGGCGCCGGGGAAGACCCCTCGCACGAGGTGCGAGCCGTCGGGCTCGATCACGCCGAGCGCGTAGGAGGCCTGCCACAGGCGGCCGTCGGCGCGGCGCATGCCCTCGCCGGCGCTGAGGTCGGCGTGCTCGCCGTACACAGCGGTGGCGGGGCGCCCGCCGATCTCGTGGATGAGGAGCCCCTCGGAGCGGGTGACCATCTGGGGCAGGCCGACCGGCGTCCAGCCGTGCGCGGACGCGACGGTGAGCGGCCGCGGTGAGGCGATCCACACGCCGACCGCTCCACCGGTGATGACCTGGTCGTCGTGGAAGACGGAGGTGACGTGCATGCGGCGGTCGTCGCCCGCGGCGCCGCCGACGACGGGGACCGTGGCCCCGGCCGTGCGGTGCACGCCGGTCAGCACGGCCTGCTGGTCGCCGCCGAGGCCGTCGGTGAAGAGCAAGACGGCGGCGTGCGGCTGCTCCGGGCCCGCGCCCGCGGCGGCGCGCGCCGCCCGGGTCAGCTCGGCGCCGACCTCGACCGGCCGCTCGGCCATCCCCGACGCCGACCCGACCCCGAAGCGGTAGCCGCCGCCGGACAGGACCAGGACCGCGACGCCGGTGCCGGGCTCGGCGAGGTCCAGCCCCGTGAAGTGCCCGGCGCTCGTGGCCCCGGCCAGCGGCGCCGTGCCGGTCACGGACCGGACACCGGCGAGCAGCGAGGGCAGGTCGTAGCGGACGGAGGCCAGGACCAGCACCAGGGACGGCGCCGCGCCCTCGAGGCCGGCGGTGGCGGCACGGGCCGCGGCCTCCCCGGCGCCCGTGGCGTCGTCGAGGGCGCTCGTGCCGGCTCCGGAGCGGATCTTGCGCATGGCGAGGTCATCGGACGCCGCCCGGGCCACCTTCAGGCCTTCGCGCCGATCGGCCCAGCCGTCCGTCGATCGACCGACGGGCTCAACTCTCCGGGGGTGGTGCCGATGAAGGCTCGACGGGCCCGCTGGAGCGGCCCCACGCCGAACCCGAGGACTCCACGTGCCACTGCTCGCGAACTCCCGACGGAACGCTCCCGCCGCGCCGGCGCCCTACCCGAAGGACGTCGAGGCGCTGGAGAAGGTGCTCGCCGCGCTCGACGACGGCGTGAGCACGGCGGTCGACGCCCACCGCCGCGTCGTGGAGACCCTGGCCGGCGCGCTCGACCTCTCCTACGGCTCGGTGTGGCTGCCGGACGGCCACGGCGCCTTCGCGCTGCGCGCGGAGACCGGCCCCATGGCCCCGAAGATGGCCGCGGGCTGGGACGCCTCGCGCGCCCTCGCCGCGGGCGACGGCCTGGCCGGCGAGGCGATCCGCACCCGCCAGCCGATGATCGTCGACACCTCGACGGTGGGTGTGAAGTGCCTGCGCTGGGAGCTGGCGAAGTCGGCCGGCGCGAGCCGCGGCTGCGTGCTGCCCGTGCTGCACGAGGGCAGGATGGTCGCGCTGCAGGAGTACTACACCTCGGGCGAGCTGCCCTTCTTCGGCGGCCGCACCGAGAAGTGGGAGACGATCGGCCGCATCGCGGCGCGCGCCGCGCAGTCGGCCGTCTCCGCCGCCCAGCTGCGCGAGACCCTCGACGACCAGCTCGCGGTGACGACGGTGGTCAGGAGCGTCGGCGACACCCAGGACGAGCGCTCGGCGCTGCACGCCGCGCTCGACACGGTCCGCGAGGCGTTCGGCTGGGCCTACGGGTCGTTCTGGGCGCTCGACGAGGCGGCGGGCGTCCTGCGGTTCGCCCAGGAGTCCGGCTCGGCCGGCGAGGAGTTCCGCAAGGTCACCCTGGCGGCGTCCTTCGCCGAGGGCGTGGGCCTGTCCGGGCGCGCCTGGCGCTCCCGCGACCTCGTCTTCGTGCGCGACCTCGCCGAGGTCACCGACTGCGTGCGCGCTCCCGCCGCGCAGCGCGCCGGCGTCCGCTCCGGCGTGTGCTTCCCGGTCATGGCCGGCGGCCGCATCGTGGGCACGATGGACTTCTTCGTCACCGAGACGATCGACCTGTCGGAGTCGCGCACCGCGGCGCTGCGCAACGTCCAGCAGCTGGTCTCCCAGCGGCTGGACATCGTGCGCCGCGCGGACGCCGACTCCGCCAACGCCCGCGAGCTGCTGGACACCGTGGCGCGCCTGCGCGAGACCACCGTGGACGCCGGCCGGGTCGCCGAGGAGGCGGTCAGCCGCGCGTCGACGATGACCGGGGAGGTCGAGGCGCTGAGCCAGGCCTCGGCCGCGATCGGCGACGTCATCAAGATCATCTCTGGCATCGCCGACCAGACGAACCTGCTGTCGCTCAACGCGACGATCGAGGCGGCCCGCGCCGGCGAGGTCGGCCGCGGGTTCGCGGTCGTGGCCAGCGAGGTCAAGGACCTCGCGCGGGCGACCGCGGCGGCGACCAAGCAGGTCTCCGACCAGATCGCCGGCATCCAGGCGAGCAGCCGCTCGGTGGCCTCCGGCATCCACGCCACGAGCGAGATCATCGGCCAGCTCGACGTCGTCCAGGCCCGCATCGGCGAGGTGCTCGAGGAGCAGGCCAAGATGGCGCAGGCCTTCGAGCAGCGCTGATCCGGAACAGCTCGCAACGCCGCAGACGCCAGCAGCCCCCGACCGGTGACGGTCAGGGGCTGCTGGCGTCCGCGCCCGACGGGGATCAGTACGCGGCGCGCGTGGCGAGGCCGATCGCGTACTCGGGCCACCAGGTGCCCGCCGCCGGCTCGCCGCGCCCGCAGTCGCCGTCGCTCTGCCCGACCATCTTGATCCACAGGTAGGCGTCCGCCGAGCGGCTCGTCGTGGCCGTGGTCGGCCGCTCGCCCAGCGCGCGGCCCTGGGGGTTGCACCACGCCTCGGGGCCGGTCGCCGGGCCCAGGCCGTTGCGGCTGGTGTCCACGACGAAGTGCGAGCCGCCGAGGCGAGCGGCGAGGTCCTCGCCGTACGCCTGCTCGGACGCCGTCCGGCCGAAGTTCGACACGTTCACCGCGAAGCCGCGGGCCTGGGCCACCCCGGCCTCGCGCAGGCGCGCGGCCATCTGGTCGGCCGGGACCCACCCCGCGTTGCCGGCGTCGAGGTAGACCACGGCACCGGTCGCCGAGCGCAGCGCCGAGACGGCGTCGCGCAGCATCGCCGTGCGCTCGGTGCGGGCTGCGGGGGACAGGCAGTCCAGCTGGGCCAGCGCGTCCGGCTCCAGGACCACGACGGCCCGCCGGTCGCCCAGCCCGGCGGCGAACGCGCGGACCCACTCGGCGTAGGCGGCCGGGCTGGACAGCCCGCCGGCGGAGTACTGCCCGCAGTCGCGGCCGGGGACCGCGTAGACGACGAACGACGGCACCGCGCCCGCGGCGGCCGCTGCCGTGCTGCGCGCGGCCACCTCGTCGCCCACGCGGCCGGCCGGCACCCAGTCGCCGAACCACTGCGCGACGGGCTGGTCGGCGATCTTGGTCAGGGCGGCGACGGCGGCGGCGTCGCCGGAGCGGCGCGCCAGCTCGCGGCGGGCGTCGGAGGCGGGGTCCACCCAGAACCGCGCATCGGCCAGGGGGTTGCCCGTGGCCGCCGGAGCGGTCGTGGCCGCCGGTGGGGTCGCGGTGGCGCTCGCGGCGTTCGGCGGCGGGGTGGGCGTGGCCGTGGGCGTCGCCGTCGGGCTGGGGCTCGCGGTGGCGGTGGCCGTGGGACCCGGCGTCGTCGTCGCCGGGGTGGCGCGCGTGAAGGCGACCCGGTCGAGGCGCAGGTTCCGGTCGCACGCGCTGGTGCTGAGGTCGTTCGTGTAGGTGACCGCGACGGTGTGGGCACCGGCCGACCACCGCCCCTGGACGCCGACCGTCGTCCACGAGGTGGCGCTGACCCTGCCGGAGCCGACGTCCTTGCCGTCGACGCTGACGCGCGCGACCGGCGCGCCCTGGCACTGGTCGCCGCGCACGACGACGTCCAGCCGCGTGGCGCCCTCGGGGGCGGTCACCGAGCCGGTCGCGGTCGCCGCTCGCCGGATCTCCAGCCCGCGCCCGCCCGAGGCGGTGCGGTCGGCGAAGGGGAGCCCGGCGCGGGCCGGCAGGGAGAAGCGCTCGCCCTCGGTGCCGATGGTCGGCGCGGGGGCCGCCGCGGTGGCCGGCTCCGACGCCGTGGCGGAGGGGGCGACCAGCGCCAGGGCGGTCAGGGCGCCGGCTGTGAGCACCGCGGCTGTGCGCCGGGACGGAGTGCGCCGGGAGGGAGTGCGCCGGGAGGAGGTGCGGCGCGGCCGGCGGGGGAGCTCGACGGCGTCGAGGTGCGGGTCGAGGTGCTGGTGCGCGGTCATGACCGTCCGTCGGTGAGGAGGTGCCGCGTCGCGGCGGGAGGGGTTCCTCCTGATCGTCGTCGGCGACGGGCCGCGGCGTGGGCGTTGTGCCCGAACTGGTGCACATCTGGTCACTCCCGGCGACTCGGGCGTCCGTGCGGAACCGTCGGTGCGGCGCCGTACGGTCCTCGCGTGCAGATCGAGGACGCCGTGGCGCTGGCGACGCGGCTGCTGGCCCAGCACGGCCTGACCGGCTGGCGCGTCGTGCTCGACCGCGCCCGCACCCGCGCGGGGGTCTGCCGGCCCGCGCGCCGCGAGATCGGCCTGAGCCGGGTGCTCACCGAACTGCACAGCGAGGCCGAGGTGACCGACACCGTGCTGCACGAGGTCGCCCACGCCCTGGTCGGTGCCGAGCACGGCCACGACGCCGTCTGGCGCGCCACCGCCCGCGCGATCGGCTGCTCGGGCGAGCGGTGCGTGTCCGCCACCGCGCCGCGGGCCCCCGCGGCCTGGGAGGGGCGCTGCCCGGCCGGCCACACGAGCACGCGCCACCGCCGCCCCGACCGCCCGGTCTCCTGCGCGCGCTGCTCGTCGCGGTTCGACCCCTCCGCGCTGCTGGTGTGGCGCTTTCACGGGCAGGAGGTGGTCATGCCGGCGCGCTACCGGGCCGAGCTG
>NZ_JBZYWI010000080.1:0-13848 GCF_058932755.1 Quadrisphaera sp. DVD1 | reverse complement strand
GCGCAGCCGGCCAGGAGCAGCCCGGCCGCCAGGGCGGTGACCCACCGGGCGGCCGCGCCGGGCCCGCTGGTCACCTCAGGCCCCCAGGGAGTCGAGGAAGGCCTGCTGCTGGTCCTGCGCCGCGGCGCACGCGGCGTCCGCGCCGCTGGCGCTGCGCTGGGCCAGGGCGTAGTCGTAGTCCGGGGAGGACAGCACGACGTCGAGGAGGGACTGCAGCGCCGAGGCGCACACGCCCATCGCCCCGGCGACGTCGGCGGCCGCCTGGGCGGTGTCGGAGTTGCGCTCGGCCTCCTGCGCGTTGGCCTCGCGCTGGTCGGCGACCTGCGCCTTCTCGTCGGACAGCTCGCGCACCCGCTCGCTCGATCGGGCCAGCTCCTCCTCGACGGCCGCCGCCTGGGCCGTGAGGGCGTCGTGCTGCGCCTGCAGGTCCGCGAGCTGGGCGGAGAGCTGCGTGCGGCGGTCGTCCAGGCGCTCGGCGCGGTCCTGCCAGCTGCCGGCCACCAGGTACAGGTAGGTCGCGGCGGCGAGCGCCAGCACCAGCACCACCGCCAGGGCGGGCAGGAGCCACCCGCGCCGCGACCTGCGCGGCGCCGGGGTCCCGGTCATCTCCAACGGCGTCATGCCACCTCCTCGAGCACCGCCCCATGATGTCCGGCGCCGGCGGGCCGCACCGGCGGTTCGCCGCAGTCGGTGCCGCGCTGCGCCCCCTGAGCCGTCATGCAGCAGCAACACGGCTGGAACGCCAGCGACGCGGGCGCCCCGTTCGCTGTGCCTCCCGCGCCGGCTGGTGCGGGAGAAGCAGCGACCGAGGGAGCCCCGATGCCCCGGACCGTCCGAGCCGCCCTGGTCCAGACCCCCTGGACCGGCGACAAGGAGTCGATGATCAAGGCGCACGAGGAGCACGTGCGCCAGGCCGCCCTCCAGGGCGTGCAGGTCATCTGCTTCCAGGAGCTCTTCTACGGCCCCTACTTCTGCCAGGTGCAGGACGCGAAGTACTACGAGTACGCCGAGAGCGTCCCCGGGCCGACCACCGAGCGCTTCGCGGCGCTCGCGAAGGAGCACGGGATGGTCATCGTGCTGCCGGTCTACGAGCAGGAGCAGCCGGGCGTCCTCTACAACACCGCGGCGGTGATCGACGCCGACGGCACCTACCTGGGCAAGTACCGCAAGACCCACATCCCCCACGTCGAGGGCTTCTGGGAGAAGTTCTACTTCCGCCCCGGGAACCTCGGCTACCCCGTCTTCGACACCGCGGTCGGGCGGGTCGGCGTCTACATCTGCTACGACCGCCACTTCCCCGAGGGCTGGCGCGCGCTCGGCCTCAACGGCGCGGAGATCGTCTTCAACCCCTCGGCCACCTCCCGCGGGCTGAGCAACTACCTGTGGAAGATCGAGGGCACCGCCGCCGCGGTCGCCAACGAGTACTTCGTCGGCGGGATCAACCGGGTCGGCATCGAGGACCTGGGCGACGACGACTTCTACGGCACCTCCTTCTTCGTCGACCCCGAGGCCAAGCCGGTCGGGGAGTACGCCGACGCCCACGAGGCCGAGCTCGTCGTGCGCGACCTGGACATGGACCTCATCACCACCGTGCGCAACCGCTGGGCCTTCTACCGAGACCGGCGTCCGGACGCCTACGGCGACCTGGTCCAGCCCTGATGGCCCCGTCCTCCTCGACCCTCCTCGTCCGCGGCGGCACGGTGGTCTCCACCACCGGCGCCGCCCCGATGGACGTGCTCGTGGACGGTGAGACCATCGCCTCCCTGCACGTGCCCGGCGGCGCCGACGCGCTGGTCGGGCCCGACGCCCGCGTCCTGGACGCCACGGGCAGGCTCGTGGTGCCCGGCGGCATCGACGTCCACACCCACATGCAGCTGCCCTTCGGCGGCACCGAGGCCTCCGACACCTTCGCCACCGGCACGGTGGCCGCCGCGTGGGGCGGCACGACGACGATCGTCGACTTCGCCGTCCAGCGCACCGGCGAGGACGTCGAGGCCGGGCTGGCCGCCTGGCACGCGAAGGCAGCGGGCCAGTGCGCCGTCGACTACGGCTTCCACATGATCCTCGGCGGCGTCGACGAGGCGGCGCTGAAGGCGATGGACCGCCTCGTCGCCACCGAGGGCGTGAGCAGCTTCAAGCTCTTCACCGCCTACCCGGGCGTCTTCTACAGCGACGACGGCCAGATCCTGCGGGCGATGCAGACCGCCCGCGAGAACGGCGCGATGATCATGATGCACGCCGAGAACGGCATCGCGATCGACGTGCTCGCCGCCCAGGCCGCCGCCCGCGGCGAGCTGGGCCCGGTGAACCACGGGCTGACCCGGCCGCCCGTGCTGGAGGGCGAGGCGACCTCCCGGGTCATCGCCCTGGCCGAGGTCGCCGGCTCCACGCCCGTGTACTTCGTGCACCTGTCGGCGTCCCAGGCGCTGGAGGCCGTCGCCCGCGCGCGCGACGCCGGGCGCAACGTCTTCGCCGAGACCTGCCCCCAGTACCTGTACCTGACCCTGGAGGACCAGCTCGGAGCCCCGGGCGACGGCGGCTTCGAGGGCGCGAAGTGGGTCGCCTCCCCGCCGCTGCGCAGCAGGCACGAGCACCACGGCGCCGACCTGTGGAAGGGGCTGCGCACCGACGACCTCGCGATCGTCTCCACCGACCACTGCCCGTTCTGCTACAAGGACCAGAAGGAGCTCGGCCGCGGGGACTTCCGCCGGATCCCCAACGGCATCGGCACCGTCGAGCACCGGATGGACCTCGTCTACCAGGGCGTCGCCGACGGCCAGATCACCCTGGAGCGCTGGGTGGAGACCTGCTCCACCACCCCGGCGCGGATGTTCGGGATGTACCCCCGCAAGGGCGTGATCGCCCCAGGCTCTGACGCCGACCTCGTGCTCTACGACCCGGCGAAGAAGACCCGGATCAGCGCCGCGACGCACCACATGAACCTCGACCACTCCGGCTGGGAGGGCTTCGAGGTCTCCGGCGGCGTGGACACCGTCGTCTCCCGCGGGGAGGTCGTGCTCTCCGGCGGCGTCTTCTCCGGGCGCGCCGGCCACGGCCGGTACGTGCCGCGCGGCCTGTCGACCTACCTGCGCTGAGGAAGAGGACCCCCGTGGACGTCGGCGTCGTGCTGCAGACCGACCCACCCGCCTCCCGCGTGGTGGAGCTCACCGCCCGCGCGGAGCGGGCGGGGTTCTCCCACGCCTGGACGTTCGACTCCCACGTGCTGTGGCAGGAGCCGTTCGTCATCTACAGCGCGATGCTGGCGGCCACGGAGCGGATCGTCGTCGGCCCGATGGTCACCAACCCGGCCACCCGGGAGTGGACCGTGCTGGCCTCGCTGTTCGCCACGCTCAACGAGATGCACGGCAACCGCACGGTCTGCGGGATCGGGCGCGGTGACTCCGCGGTGCGCACCATCAACGGGCGCCCCACCACGCTGGCCGACCTGCGCGGCGCCGTCCACGTCATCCGCGAGCTCGCCAACGGCCGGGAGGTCGAGCACCGCGGCTCACCCGTGCGGCTGCCCTGGGTCACCTCCGGGCAGCTGGAGGTCTGGGTGGCCGCCTACGGCCCCAAGGCGCTCGCGCTGACCGGCCAGGTCGCCGACGGGTTCATCCTCCAGCTCGCCGACCCGGCCATCGCCGCCTGGACCATCGAGCGCGTGCGGGCCGCCGCGGTGGACGCCGGCCGCGATCCCGCAGAGATCCGGTTCTGCGTCGCGGCGCCGGCCTACGTCACCGACGGCACCCCGGCCGGACTGGCCCACGCCCGGGAGCAGTGCCGGTGGTTCGGCGGCATGGTCGGCAACCACGTCGCCGACATCGTCACCCGCTACGGCGCCGACGGCGGCGTGCCGCGAGCGCTGACCGACTACATCGCCGGGCGCACCGGCTACGACTACGCCGAGCACGGCCGCGCGGGCAACAGCCACACGACGTTCGTGCCCGACGAGATCGTCGACCGGTTCTGCCTGATCGGGCCGCCGGCGGCGCAGGTCGAGCGCCTGGAGCAGCTGGCCGAGCTCGGCGTCGACCAGTTCGCGGTCTACCTCCAGCACGACGCGAAGGAGGCGACCCTCGACGCCTACGGCGAGCACGTCGTGCCGGTGGCCGCTGGGCTCGGCCGGGCCGTGGTGGGCAGCCCGTGAGGGGCGCCGGGGCGGTGCGCCGCGTCGCGGTCGTCGTCGCCGCGGTCGCGGCGCTCGCCGCGGCGTGGGAGCTGTACGCCTCCTTCGGGCCGGCCGACGGGGCCGCCGTCGCCGGGGTGCGCCTGCTGCCGCGGGCCGACGAGCGCTCGATGCCGCACCTCGGCGCCGTGCTGTCCGCCCTGGGCGAGCCCGAGGTGGCCGTGCCCGGCGCCCGCACCGTGGGCGAGGCCGTCCTGTCCGGCGCGTGGACGACGCTGCGCCTGGCCCTGGCCGGATGGGCGCTGGGCGCCCTGGTCGGCGCCGCCCTCGCCGTCGCCATGCAGCGGCTGCGCCTGCTCGAGGAGGGCCTGCTCCCCTGGGTGGTCCTGAGCCAGACCGTGCCGATCATCGCCCTCGCTCCGGTGGTCGCCGGCTGGGGCGGCGTGCTCGCGGTGGGCCCGCTGACGTGGACGCCGGCCACCTCCGTGGTGGTGATCAGCGCCTTCCTCGCCTTCTGCCCGGTCGCCGTCGGGCTCCTGCGGGGCCTGCAGGCGCCCTCGGCGCTGACCGAGGAGCTGTTCACCAGCTACGCGGCGTCCTGGCGCCAGCAGGTGCTGCGCCTGCGCCTGCCGGCGTCGCTGCCCTTCCTCGTCCCCGCGCTGCGCCTGGCCGCGGCCCAGGCGGTGGTCGGCGCCATCGTCGCGGAGATCTCCACCGGCACGCGGGGCGGGATCGGCCGGCTGATCATCGAGTACGCCCAGCAGGCCACCAGCTCCCCCGCCCGCATCCACGCCGCGGTCTGGGGCGCCGCCGCCCTGGGCCTGCTCGTCGCCGGCCTCGTCACCCTCGCCGACGTCGCGCTGCGGCGCACGCGCGGCACCTACGGAGGCCCCGCATGACTCCCAGCACCGCGCCGATGGTCCAGGTCCGAGCGCTCACGCAGCGCTTCGCCACCGCGGCGGGCCCCGTCACGGCGCTGGACGGCGTCGACCTCACCGTGGAGCGCGGACAGTTCGTGTCGCTCATCGGGCCCTCGGGGTGCGGCAAGTCGACGCTGCTGCGGGTGGTCGCCGACCTGGTGACCCCCACCAGCGGTGAGGTGGCGGTCGGCGGCAAGAGCGCCGCCCAGGCCCGGCGCGACCAGGACTACGGCATCGCCTTCCAGTCCGCCGGGCTGCTGGAGTGGCGCACGGTCGCCCGCAACGTGGAGCTGCCCCTGGAGCTGCACGGCGTCGGCCGCCGCGAGCGCCGGGCACGGGCGGTGGAGCTGCTCGACCTGGTGGGGCTGGGCGACGTCGCCGGGGCGCGGCCCAGCCAGCTCTCCGGCGGCATGCAGCAGCGGGTGGCGATCGCCCGGGCCCTGGCCGAGTCCCCCTCGCTGCTGCTCATGGACGAGCCCTTCGGGGCGCTGGACGAGATGACCCGCGAGCGCCTGCAGGACGAGCTGCTGCGGATCGCCGCCGCGGCCGGCACCACCGTGCTGTTCGTCACCCACTCCATCCCCGAGGCCGTCTACCTCTCCGACCGCGTCGTGGTCATGTCGGCCCGCCCGGGTCGGATCGCCGCCGTCGTCGACGTCGACCTGCCGAGGGCCGCGGGCACGGACGTGCGCGAGGCGCCGGGGTTCTTCGCCCGCGTCACCGACGTCCGCGAGGCGCTGCGGGGCGCCCCGGTGCGCGCCGGGGCCAGCGCGTGAGGCGCCTGGCGGCCCCGGCCGCGGTGGCGGTGCTGCTCCTGGCGGCCTGGCAGGCGCTCGTCGTGCTCGGCCGGGTGGCCAGCTACGTCCTGCCCTCGCCGCTCGCGATCGCCGGCGCCCTGCGCGAGGTCGGGACGCCGGTGCTGGAGGCCGCTCGCGCCAGCGGGACCAACGCCCTGCTGGGGCTGGTCGCCGGGTCGCTGCTGGCCCTGGTGGCTGCGGCCCTGGCCGCGCGGGTGCGGGTGCTGGACCAGGCGCTGACCCCGCTGGCGGCCGCGAGCGGCGCCATGCCGATCGTCGCCCTCGCGCCGATCTTCGCGACCATGTTCGGCGCCACGAGCTCCCTGCCGCGGCGCCTGGTGGTGACCCTCGTGGTCTTCCTGCCCGTGTTCGTCAACGCGCTGCGCGGGCTGCGCCAGGTCGACCCCGTGCACGCGGACCTCATGCGCAGCTACGCCGCCGGCGGCTGGGCCACCACGCGCGCCGTCCGCCTGCCCGGCGCCCTGCCGCACGTGTTCACCGGGCTGCGCCTGGCCGCCTCGACGTCGGTGATCGCGGCCGTCGTCGCGGAGTACTTCGGCGGCCTCCAGGACGGCCTGGGCTCGCGGATCACCTCGGCCGCCTCCAACAGCGCCTACCCGAGGGCCTGGGCGTACGTCACCGCGGCGTGCGCGCTCGGCCTGCTCTTCTACGCCGCCGCCCTGGTGCTGGAGCGCGTCGCCACCCCGTGGCGCCGCGTGCCGCTCCGGCCCTGAGCCCACCCGCTCCCGCCCCCCGACCCCGCCCCGGAAGGACCCCCGTGAGCCCGACCCGACGCACCGCCCTGACCGTCGCCGCCGCCAGCGCCCTGGCCCTGCTCGCCGCCTGCGGCACCGCCGACGGCTCCGGCTCCGCTGGGGCCGCCGCCACGGAGGAGGGCGGGTCGGGCCTGACCCCGGTGAAGCTCCAGCTCCAGTGGTTCAAGCAGGCGCAGTTCGCCGGCTACCTGGCCGCCGCCGACCAGGGCTTCTACGAGGACGAGGGGCTCGACGTCGAGATCCTCGAGGGCGGCAGCGACATCGTCCCGCAGACCGTGCTGGCCCAGGACCGCGCGGACTACGCCATCGCCTGGGTGCCCAAGGCCCTGGCCTCCCGGGAGCAGGGCGCGGGGATCACCGACGTGGCGCAGGTCTTCCAGCGCTCGGGCACCCTCCAGGTGTCCTTCGCCGACGCCGGCATCACCTCCCCCGCCGACCTCGCGGGCAGGACCGTCGGCAACTGGGGGTTCGGCAACGAGTTCGAGCTGTTCGCAGGCATGACCGAGGCCGGCCTCGACCCCGCCGGCGACGTCACGCTCGTCCAGCAGCAGTTCGACATGAACGCCTTCCTGGCCGGCGACATCGACGCCGCCCAGGCGATGACGTACAACGAGTACGCCCAGATCCTCGAGGCCACCAACCCCGCCACCGGGGAGCTCTTCACCCCCGAGGACCTCACCGTGCTGGACTGGAACGAGGTCGGCACGGCGATGCTCCAGGACGCGATCTGGGCCAACACCGAGCGCCTGTCCTCCGACGAGGAGTACCAGGAGACGACCGTGGCCTTCATCAAGGCCTCCCTCCGGGGCTGGGCGTACTGCCGGGACGAGCCGGAGAGCTGCCGCGACATCGTCGTGGCCTCCGGGTCCACCCTGGGCGCCAGCCACCAGCTGTGGCAGGTCAACGAGGTCAACAAGCTCATCTGGCCGGCGCCCGGGGGCGCTGGCGCCTTCGACGAGGAGGCCTGGGACCGGACCGTCGAGATCGCCCTGGGCACGAAGAACGCCGACGGGCAGACGGTGATCACCCAGGCGCCCGACGAGGAGGCCCACACCACCGAGTACGTCGACCGGGCCATCGCCGAGCTGGAGGAGGAGGGCGTGGACACCACCGGAGACGGCTACACGCCGATCGAGGTGACCCTCAACCCCGGCGGGGAGTGAGCCGGGTCAGCGGCGCCGGGGCTCAGCGCGCCGGGGCCCCGGCGAAGGTGCGGCGGTAGGCCAGCGGCGTCGTCCCCAGCCCGGCGAAGTGGTGGCGCAGCGCCGCGGCGGAGCCCCACCCCACCCGCTCGGCGACCGCGTCCACCGGCAGGTCGGTCAGCTCGAGCAGCTCGCGGGCGCGGGCCAGCCGCTGGCGGTTGACCCAGGCTCCGGGCGAGGTCCCGGTGGCGTCGGCGAAGCGGCGGGCGAAGGTGCGCACCGACATCCGGGCGCGCCGCGCGAGCCGGTCGACGCCGAGGTCCTCGTCCAGGTGCTCCACCGCCCACGCCAGCAGCGGGGCGATGTCGTCGTCCGCGCACGGCGGCAGCGGGGTGGCCACGAACTGGGCCTGGCCGCCGTCGCGGTGGGGCGGGACGACCATCCGGCGCGCCACCGTGGCCGCCGCCGCGGCGCCGAGCTCGGTGCGCAGCACGTGCAGCCCGGCGTCGATGCCCGCGGCGGAGCCGGCGCTGGTCACCACCGGCCCGTCCTCGACGTAGAGGACGCCGGCGTCGACCTCGGCCAGCGGGTACCGGCGCGCGAGCTCGGCCGCGTGCATCCAGTGGGTGGTGCACCGGCGACCGTCGAGCAGCCCGGCCCGGCCCAGGACGAACGCCGCGGTGCAGACGCTGAGCACCCGGGCCCCGCGGGCCACGGCGTCGCGCAGCACGTCGAGCACCGCCTGGGGCACCTCGTCGTCGCGCGCGGCGGGAGCGACCGCGACGAGGTCCGCGGTGGCCGCCCGCTCCAGGCCCAGCCCCACCTCCAGGGCGAAGCCGGCCGAGGTCGGCACGCGCCCGGGGCGCTCGGTGACCACGGCGAAGTCCAGCAGCGGCACGCCGTGCTCGCGGCGGTCGGGCCCGAACAGCTCGCAGAGCACGCCCAGCTCGAACGGCTCCACGCCCGGAGCGACGATGGCGGCGACGGAGGTCAGCACCGCACCAGCGTGGCAGGCGCGTGGCCGCACGTCGATGGTCGTCGACGTCCCGCCACCGCGGGGTCAGGCGGTCAGAAGCGGGGCAGGCGGACGCCGGCGTCGAGCGCGCGGGTCGTCCCGGCGGCGCCGTCCAGCACGAGCACCGCGTGGCGCAGGCCCTCGCGCGCGTCGGCCACGGGCCCGCCGTGCGTCCCGGGCAGCTCCCAGCGCTCACCGCGGCCGGCGGCCCGCGGGCCGATCGGCGGAGGGACGGCGTCCTGCACCACGACCGACCTCCTGTGAACGAGGGCCCGTCGGGCCCGGACCCCCACCCTGCACGGCGCTTCCGCCCTGGTGGGGGATCCCGCGCCTCCTCGGCGCGTCGCGCTCAGCCCCGCGCGCTCAGCCCTGCCCGCCCGGACCGGCGTCGTCCTGCGGCTCGGGGTGGTCGGCGTCCTGCTCGGGGCCGCTGTCGACGGGGGCGCCGGCGTCGGTGGGCAGGAGGGGGCCGCCGCCGGACGGGATCTCGGGAGTGCTCATGGCCGCCCCCTACCCCGCGGGCGGCGGGTCGTGCAGCCCGCGCCGACGGCGCCGCTCAGGCGGGGTGGCCGCGGCGCGCGGGGCGCTGCTGGCCCCAGCGGCGGCTCTCGGGCACGTCCATGTCGTCGCACAGCGCCACCCAGACGTCGCGCGCCGGGACGCCGTCCGCGAGCGCCCGCTCGGCGGTGCGGTCGCCCAGCGCACCGAGGACGAGGTCGGCGGCGAGGGTGCGCGCGTAGGCGGCGCCGAAGACCTCGTCCGCCAGCACCCAGAACTCGCTCAGCCGCACCGGAGGAGTCTGGCACGGGGCGCACGGGGGGTGCCCGCGCTCGGGTTGCCCCCGCGGCCTGCTCGGGGAGACTGGCCGCCACGTCATCGGAGGGGGCAGCAGTGCGCGCGATGGTCTACCGAGGTCCGTACAAGGTGCGGGTGGAGGAGAAGGACGTCCCGCCGATCGAGCACCCCAACGACGCGATCGTGCGGGTCACCCGCGCCGCCATCTGCGGCTCCGACCTGCACCTCTACCACGGGCTGCTCCCCGACACCCGGGTCGGGACGACCTTCGGCCACGAGTTCATCGGCGTGGTCGAGGAGGTCGGCTCCTCGGTGCAGCGGCTCAAGCGGGGCGACCGCGTCATGGTGCCGTTCAACATCTACTGCGGCTCCTGCTTCTACTGCGCGCGCGGGCTGTACTCCAACTGCCACAACGTCAACCCCAACGCCACGGCCGTGGGCGCCATCTACGGCTACTCCCACACCACGGGCGGGTACGACGGCGGCCAGGCCGAGTTCGTCCGGGTGCCGTTCGCCGACGTCGGCCCGGCGCTGATCCCCGACTGGATGGACGACGACGACGCCGTCCTGCTCACCGACGCCCTGGCCACGGGCTACTTCGGCGCCCAGCTCGGCGACATCGTCGAGGGTGACGTCGTGGTGGTGTTCGGGGCGGGCCCGGTGGGCCTGTACGCGGCGAAGTCCGCGTGGCTCATGGGCGCCGGGCGCGTCATCGTGGTCGACCACCTCGACTACCGGCTGGAGAAGGCGCGCACGTTCGCCCACGCCGAGACGATCAACTTCACCGAGCACGACGACCTCGTCGTCCACATGAAGCGGATCACCGGCCACCTGGGAGCGGACGTCGCGATCGACGCGGTGGGCGCGGAGGCGGACGGCAACTTCCTCCAGCACGTCACCTCGGCCAAGCTCAAGCTCCAGGGCGGCTCGCCGGTGGCGCTGAACTGGGCGATCGACTCGGTGCGCAAGGGCGCCACCATCTCGGTGATGGGCGCCTACGGGCCGATCTTCAGCGCGGTCAAGTTCGGCGACGCCCTCAACAAGGGGCTGACGCTGAACATGAACCAGACGCCGGTCAAGCGCCAGTGGCCGCGCCTGTTCGAGCACATCCGCAACGGCTACCTCAAGCCCAGCGACATCGTCACCCACCGCGTCCCGCTGGAGCACATCGCCGAGGCGTACCACATGTTCTCGGCCAAGCTCGACGACTGCATCAAGCCGATCATCGTCATGGAGGAGCCCGCATGAGCGCCGAGGCAGACCGGCCGACCATGACCTACACCTCCGCCAAGCCGCCCCTGCCGGAGACGCCCGAGCAGCTGCGCGCCCGGATCCCCGGCTGGGGCGCCGACCTGGACCCCCAGGACCGCCCGGCGGTGCCCCAGGAGCGGTTCGACCCCGGGGCCACCGGCGCCCACTGGGACTTCCCCGAGCGCCAGCCCGAGCGCTACCCGCGGGAGCGCTCGATCGAGCACGGCATGCTCACCCCCGTCTTCGGGACGGCGGCGCCGCTGCACGGCCTGTCGGGCGCGGTGCGCCGCTACGCCTACCGGTACGGCGAGGGCCGCGCCGCGCACTGGCTGCTGCTCATCGCCGGCGACCGCATCGACGCCGTGGAGAGCCACCTGCGCTCGTTCGCGACCCTGCGCCCGGACAACCCGATCACCGAGACGGGCGTGCTCAGCGAGGCCCGCCGCCACGGCGTCTCCTCGCGGTTCGGGCGCGGCCGCGCGGACGTGAACCACCAGTGGGTCGACCCCTTCCTGGTGGCCGGCCCGTGGGTCGCGGCCGGCGCGGCGACCTTCCTCGGCGCGCGGGCGCTGGTCCGGCGCGCCCGGAGCTGACCGCCCGCCCCGGGACCGTCCCGGGACCGCCCGGGGCCGCCCCGGGCGGTCAGCTCCGGGGCGTGGGCGCGTCGGCGCGCAGCAGGCCCTGGGCGCGCAGGTCGTCCCACAGCGCGGTGGGCACGGGGGCGGCGTGGAGGTCCACGTCGGCCTGCAGCTCCTCCGCGCTGCTCACGCCCACCGCGACGCTGGCGATGCCGGGGTGGGCCAGCGGCAGCTGCAGCGCCGCCGCGGGCAGCGTGGTGCCGTGCTCGCGGCACACCGCCGCGAGCCGGCGGGCGCGCTCGAGCACGTCCGCGGGCGCTGGTGCGTAGCCGTAGGTGGCGTCGGCCGCGGGCTCGGGCCGGGCGAGCAGGCCGCTGTTGAAGACGGCCGCGGCGACCACCGCGACGCCGCGCTCCTGCGCCGCGGGCAGCAGGTCGTCCAGCGCCGGCTGCTCCAGCAGCGTGTAGCGCCCGGCGCACATGACGAGGTCGACGTCGGTCTCGCGCACGAAGCGGGTGAGCATGGCGGTCTGGTTCATGCCCGCGCCGATCGCCCGCACGACGCCCTGCTCGCGCAGCTCGACCAGCGCGGGCACCGCCTCGGCGGCCGCCTGCTCCCAGTGCTCGTCGGGGTCGTGGACGAAGACGACGTCGACGGAGTCGGTGCCCAGGCGCTGCAGGCTCTCCTCGAGCGAGCGCAGGACGCCGTCGCGGCTGAAGTCCCACACGCGGCGCAGGTCGGCGGGCACGTCGAACACCGGGAGGTCGCTGCGTCCGGCGCCCTCGGGGTCGGGCACGAGCAGGCGGCCGACCTTGGTCGACAGCACGTACTCCTCGCGCGGCCGGTCGGCGAGCGCCTGCCCCAGTCGCCGCTCGGCCAGGCCCAGCCCGTAGTGGGGGGCGGTGTCGAAGACCCGGATGCCGGCGTCCCAGGCGGCGTCGACGGTGCGGTGCGCCTCGGCGTCCGTGCTGGCGCGGTAGAGGTTGCCGAGCCCCGAGGTGCCCAGGACGAGCTCGGTGAGCTCGACGCCGCTGCGCGGGAGGGTGCGTCGGGGGAGCATGCGGGCGAGCGTAGGGCGCAGCGGTGTGAGGTGCCGCACCACCGTCGCGGCGCCCCGGCCCCGCGGGCGCGCGGACGTGGTTGGCTCCGGGCATGACGGAAGATCGACAGCGCCTGGCGCGGCGGGTCTTCGCCGCGGTCGCCGTGCTCGAGGCCCTCACCTGGCTCGGCCTGCTCGTGGGCATGTGGCTGAAGTACGTCTCCGACACCACCGAGGCCGGCGTGCACCTGTTCGGACCGCTGCACGGCGGGGCCTTCGTGCTCTACGTGCTCACGGCGCTGGTCGCCTCCCGCGTCCTGCGGTGGTCCCGAGGCGTCACGCTGCTGGCCCTGGCGGCCAGCGTGCCACCGCTGGGCACGCTGGTCTTCGAGCTGTGGCTCGCGCGCACCCGGCGCGCCCCGGCGGCCGCGCTGGGGTAGGCAGTCCCCATGGAGCACAGGAGCCTGGGCAGGACCGGCATGACGGTCTCGGAGATCGGCTACGGCGCGTGGGGCATCGGCGGGTCGATGTGGCTGGGCGCGCAGGAGGACGAGTCGCTGCGCGCGCTGGCCCGCGCCGTCGAGCTGGGCGTCGACTTCATCGACACGGCGCGCGGCTACGGCGAGAGCGAGCGGATCGTCGGCCGCTTCCTGCGCGAGCACGGTGGCGACGGCGTCCGCGTCGCCACCAAGGTGCCGCCGAAGAACATGCGGTGGCCCGCCCCGTCGGGCATCGACCCCGCCGAGGCCTTCCCGGGTGAGCACGTCCGCGCCAGCCTCGAGACGAGCCTGCGCGAGTCGGGCCTCGAGGCCTTCGACCTGCTGCAGTTCCACGTCTGGAGCGACGACTGGGTCGGCCGCGGCGACTGGCTCGAGACCGTGCAGGCCCTGAAGTCCGAGGGCAAGATCCGCGCCTTCGGCGTCTCGATCAACGACCACCAGCCGGGCAACGGCGTCGAGCTCGTCCGCAGCGGCGTCGTCGACACCGTCCAGGTGATCTACAACGTCTTCCACCAGGAGCCGGCGGAGGTGCTCTTCCCGGCCTGCGTCGAGGCCGGCGTGGGCGTGATCGTGCGCGTGGCCCTCGACGAGGGGGCCCTGACCGGCGCGATCACGCCGGAGACGACCTTCCCCGAGGGCGACTGGCGCCACGGGTACTTCGGCGGCGACCGCCGGCAGCAGGTGGCCGACCACGTGCAGGCGCTCGTCGACGACCTGGGGATCGGCGTCGACGAGCTGCCCGACGTCGCGCTGAGGTTCGTCCTCGCGCAGGAGGCCGTCTCCACGGTGATCGTCGGCATGCGCAGCGTCCGCAACGCCGAGCGCAACGCGGCCACGAGCGACGGCCGCCCGCTGAGCGCCGAGCAGCTGGAGGTCCTCGCCCGCCACCGCTGGGAGCGCAACTTCTAC